>CALWVQ010000008.1 GCA_944385025.1 uncultured Eubacterium sp. | reverse complement strand
TTATGCTGTGCTTGATACTTTAACAGGAGAGATTACACCAACCGAGTATAACTTTGAGGCTGATTACAGCGACTATTCTAATGTGGCAGGTATCAATGAAGAACAGGCTCTTGAAATAGCAAAAAAGACTTTAGAGAATATTGACTACTGGACGAATTCCTGGGGAGTTCAAGATGAAGAAGGTATACCGCCATATTCAAAAGTCGATTCAAGCAAATTTATGGTGAAGCCTTATTACGTTTCTTCTAACGACAAAATGCCTATAGAAAACTTTCCTGATTATGCTTGGTATTTTGCTCTGAATTACGGCGTTGCTTTTGAGGCATATATATCTGTAAATGCCGTTACAGGTAATATTTGTTATATTGACATTCAGCTAAATGATTAATATTTGGTATTTTCACCCGAGAGTATGGCAATAATACTCTTGGGTGATTTTATGTTTAAGGATAATAAAAAGGTAGTTATAGTAGGGGTTGGAATGGTAGGCATGAGCTATGCCTACGCCCTGCTTAACCAAAATATCTGCGACGAATTAGTGCTTATTGATATTGACAAGGAAAGGGCAAACGGCGAGGCGATGGACCTTGCTCACGGTTTACCTTTTGCACCAAGTTCAATGAAAATCAGTTCACAGGACTATTCAGCCTGTTCTGACGCTGATATTGTAGTGATTTGTGCAGGTGCGCCGCAGGAGCAGGGCGAAACAAGACGTGACTTGCTTCAAAAGAATTACAAGGTGCTCAAATCAATCGTTGACCCTATTGTAGCAAGCGGCTTTAACGGCGTATTTCTTGTGGCGTCAAATCCGGTTGACGTTATGACCCAGACGGTTTATAACCTTTCAGGGTTTCCGTCAGGCAGAGTTATCGGCTCGGGAACGGCGCTTGATTCAGCAAGACTGCGCCATATGATGAGCGATTATTTTGAGGTTAACCCCCGAAATGTTCACGCCTATGTTATAGGGGAGCACGGCGACAGCGAGTTTGTGGCATGGAGCAACGCCGCAATATCCGTCAATCCTTTAAGCGAGCTTGAAAGAAATAATCCTAATTTAATGGAAGATATGAAAAAAATTGCCGTGGATGTTCAGCAGTCGGCATACAGAATTATTAAAGCAAAACGCGCTACTTATTACGGTATAGGTATGGTGCTTGCACGACTTACAAGAGCAATTTTGTTTGATGAAAATTCCATTTTTACCGTGTCGGCATATCTTAAAGGGGAGTACGGGGAAAAAGGAATCTATGTGGGCGTTCCCTGCGTTTTAAATCATAACGGAGTTCGTCAGGTGCTTGAAATGAGTCTAAACGACGAGGAACGTGAAAAGTTCAAAACATCCTGTAATATCCTGGGTGAAATGACAGAAGAAATCGGTATTTGATTTTAAAAGGCACGGGCTTTTAAGCCTGTGCCTTTTAAAATACGTTTCCAAATGTGATTTTTTGATTGTCGCGTATTGATTTAATTTGATTTTTTGCCATAATAAGCTCGCTTTCAAGCTCGTTGCTTTCGTTTTTTGCCAGCTCTTCAAGGGAGCTTATGGTCATTTTTGCGTCGTCAAGAGAGCCGTGCTCAATCATTGCGGTAAGATAAGGATATTTTTCATTCCAATAGGTGTCCAGTTTTTTACATTCTTCTGCCGTTTTTTCAAAGTCCTCGTCATCAAGATATTTCATCGCCGTGTCGATTATCTCATTCGTTTCCCTGTATGCGCTTTCCACCGTGTACTGCTCAAATATGCAAAGTCCTATGGCGAAAACGAGGAAAAACACAGCCACATAAAGTCTTTTCAAAGTATCAGTCCTTTCGTTTTTCTATCAAAAAGGTGTTGCCGTCGTCGTCAATAGTGAGCAGTAAAATTTTGCTTACCTCTTTATTTACCGTTTGCAAAACAAGCTCAATTTCGCTGTCCTTTACTTTGTATTCGTTAAAATATTCACTGACAGGTTTTCCGTCCATTACTATTGTTACAGGCATACCTTTTTCCTCCACATTCAGATTTACATCATTAGGTGTAAGGGGACGGTACTGTGCTTTTGGCAGTACGGATATAGTGCCGTTTGTTTCAACTACTGCGTCACGCACCTCTGAAATGTCAAATATATCTTTTTGCCTTAATGCGTCTACAATATCATCTATGGTAAAACGCATCTGCCTGAGCTTTTTTTGGTCAAGTTTGCCGTTTCTGATAATAAAAATAGGTCTGCCCTGAACAAGATTTCTAAACCATATGCTTTTCATTGAAAGTACGGAAACGATTATCTCCATACTTATAAAAAGTAAAATGGGCACTATACAGTTTGCAAGGGGCATTGAGTTTTCCTCAAGAGGAATAACGGCGATGGCGCTTAAAAGTATAGTTATTACTAATTCGTGGGGTTTCAGTTCTCCTACCTGTCTTTTGCCCATAAGCCGTACTGCAAGTATGATAAAAAAGTATATAATTCCTGCTCTTATAAAATTAATCGTCATAAAATTCACCGTAAATATTGTGCGTAGTTTTTTATTTAATATTATTTTCGGTGAATAATAAAAGCAAATTTACAAAAATTAACCTTGGTGGTTTAATGGAAAATTTGTATTCTGATTATCAGCGAAACAGAGATAAATTTAAAGAAGATTTTAAGGATTGTTCCGATTTTCTTTTAAGAGAGGCTGTTGCCTGCGGGGAAAAGTGTTTTTTCTGCGTTATGGACGGGCTTGTAAACTCTCTTATGCTGTCTCAAATGATTGTATCTCCCATACTTAAAAGAGAACTTAAAGCCGATAACACCTGCGACTTATTTGAGAAAATCAAATTGAGCGTGGTAAATTCTGTGGAAATGAAAGAGGTGGAAACCTTTGAGGATTGCTATTTCTTTCTTATGAGCGGCTTTTGCGTTTTTATTCTTGAAGGCTGTAATAAGGCGCTTGTTATGGGTATTCAGGGCTGGGGAAAGCGAAGCGTTGACGAGCCCTCCAACGAAAGCAATGTAAAGGGTGCAAAAGAGTGCTTTATAGAGTCGTTAAACGATAATAAAGCGCTTTTAAGAAAAAGACTTAAAACGCCAAATCTAAAATATAAACAAATAATGCTGGGTACAGAAGCGAAAACGTCGGTTGTAATTGCATATATGAGCGATCGTGCCGACAGCTCTCTTGTAAAAGATGTGAAAAGGCGCCTTAAGGCCGCCCATTTCAACACAGTTTCGGACTACGGCGAAATTGTTCCTTTTGTGGATACGGATATTAAATCATTTTTTTCCTGCGTGGGAAATACAGAACGTCCCGATGTTGCTGCTTCAAAACTTTTGGAGGGCAGAGTGGTTATTTTGATAGACGGCACGCCTTTTGCCATTTATCTGCCTTACCTCTTCAGCGATAATTTTCATTCGGTAGACGATTACGATACCCCGCCGTTTTACAGCGGGTTTATAAGAATTCTTAAATATTTCAGTTTCATAATATCTGTTTTTTTGCCGGGGCTTTACGTGGCTGTGGGAACTTTTCATCAGGAACTTATTCCCACAAATCTTCTTATTACAATCGCATCGGAGGAGGTTACAACGCCTTTTTCGCTGATGCCAGAGGCAATTATGCTTTTAGTCCTGTACGAAATTATGCGCGAGGCAGGACTGCGCCTGCCAAAAACTATCGGCCACGCAATATCTATAATTGGCGGTATTATAATAGGTGAAACTACCGTAACGGCAGGGCTTATAGGAGCACCGATGCTGGTGGTAATTGCTATGACGGCAATTTCGTCCTATGTTGTTTATCCTCTTTATGAAACGGTATCGGTATTGAGATTTTTGTTCATACTTGTTGGGGGACTTACAGGTATGTACGGTATCGTTTTGGGAGCGGGAGTAGTGTTTATCAACATTTGTTCCCTGAATCCTTTCGGAGTACCGCTGTCTTCGCCTATTTCTCCCCTTGACAAACATTCTATCGGAGATATTTTTTACAGGCAAAGCTGGAAAAAGCTTGCTTTCAAACGAGTTAGGATAAATGAACTGCGAGGTGCTGACATTGACTCAGGCGAAAAAAGATAAAATTGCCCCTATAAGTATATTTTTTATGCTTTATATAAGCAGAATTGTGGTGAGCCTTACCAATATTCAATCGGTAACTACGGGAAAAATGAGTACAGACGTGCTGATAAGCGTGATTTTATCCATGGGGCTTACGCTTTTGCTCTCCATTCCCGCCTTATACTGCTACAAAAATAACAAAAACCCGTTTAAAATCAAATGGGTAGCATATTTTTACGGCTTGTATTTTGTTTTTTTGGCAGGGATTAATATCAGCAGATTTGCTTATTTTGCTTCAACAACCCTTAATCCCGATGTTGACGCTTGGATTTTTTGTGCGCTAATCGCTGCCTGTGGATTTTACGGAGCTTTTTTGGGAATAGAGGGTATAGGCAGATTTTCCGCTTTTGCATTTTCTCTTTTAATTCTTGCGGTTACGGTTGTTGTCGGTTTTAGTTTGAAAAGTTATGAAGAAATCAATTTTTATCCCGTTATTGTAAACGACACTTCTTCAATACTGAAGAATGTGTTATATATGACGTCAAATTCTTTTGAAATGATAGTGCTTGTATGCCTTTTTGACAAAATCAACGGCAATGCAGTTAAGATGTATGCTTGGTCGGTTATCGGCGCTTTTTTTACTTTGTTTTTGTTAGTGCTTATGGTAATAGGTGTTATGGGAGACGGCGCCGCTCTTCAAACTTTCCCGCTTTTTGCTCTTTTCCAGCTTGCAAAATCAGGAATCTTTGAACGCCTTGATATTCTTCATATCTCATTTTGGATAATGGGCGTTTTTGTTAAATCGGTTACGCTCATCTATTGTACCGGTCTTTGTTTTAAGAAAGGCAAAAATAAAATCAAATGTGCGGCGGCAGCAATAGCTTCGCTGGTTGTTTCTGTTATTTTTTCAGGGAATGTTCAGCTTGGTGAGATGCCGCTTGCTATTTATCTTGTACCCTTTTTCATTTTCTGTGTGTTAATTCCGATTCTTACTTTAGTTTTCAAAAAGAGAAATTTGGGAGATGAGCTTATTGAGAAGTTTTAAGATTTTATCGCTGCTTATTGCGGTGGCGGTATGTTTTTCGGGCTGTATGAGCTCTACTCATCTTAAAGATTTGATGGTTGTGGAAGGTATAGGTATTGATAAAGACAGCGACAGCATCAATATTTGCGTTCAAACGCTTAAAGCTGACAACCTTTCAGCCGGCAGAGCCCCCAGCCAAAATATGACTTTTAATACAGACGAAACAGGAAAAACGATTTTTGACGCTATATCCAACCTTTCAAATAACTTGTCCAAAAAAGTATTTTTCGGTCATAACAAGCTGATAGTTTTCAGCAGCGAGATTTGCAAAAGCGATTTAAAAACTTATTTGGATTATCTTCTTCGTTCCACGGAATCCCGTGTAGATGTTGCGCTGTGTATCGCAAAGGATAAGGCAAAGGATGTAATAGAAAGCAATGAAAACGAGAGCCACGTTCCCAGCGAAAACATTGCCACTCTTCTTAAAAACGGTCAGGATGCAGGCACCAGTGCCTATGTTACCGTAAACGAAGTGCTGAATCTTCACACCGATAAAACCTCCGATTATTATCTGCCGGTTGTAGAGAAAAGCGAAAACCGTGACAATGTTACCACTACGGGACTGGGACTTTTTTGCGACGGAGCTCTTGTGTATATTACCGACAGCGATGAAACAATGGGGCTTTTGATGATTAGAGATAAAATTGATACCTGTTCACTGGAACTTAAAGATGAACGCTTGGGTAAAATAGGCGTAGAACTCTATAACCAAAATGTGAAAAACAGCACTTATATCAAAAACGGTAATGTGGTCTTTAAAACCCAACTGACCTGTGAGGTAATGATAAATGAAATAGAAAAAGGGCTTATCAGCGAGCTTAACGCCGATGTTATTGATACAATCTGCAAAGAGGTTGAGGAAAAGATAAGCTCTCTGTGTCAAAAGGCTTTTAAAGCCTGTCAGTATAACGACAGCGACTGCGTAAGAGTAGGCGAGTATCTCGCTAAAGATTGTCCCTCTTCTTATGACACTTTGTCAGATGAGTGGAATATGTATTTTAAAACTGTGGAATATGAACCTCACATTTCAGTAAGTCTTAAAGAAATCAGTAATAATACTGAAGTAAATTAAAATTTTGCCTGAAAATGTCTGTAAGCTCGCCGCTGTTTTGAGCGTCTTTAATTGCAAAACACACTATCGCAGGCACAGCAATAGTCAGTATAAAAACTGCTATATAAATTATCAGCGCTTTTTTCAAAATTCCATCTCCTTTTATATGGGTTAGCTTCAGTTAACTTGACTTTATACAAAATTAACTGTATAATAATAACTTAATATACTACTGTGAAAGGAGAAAATCATGAATAACAATTATTATATTTCCCCAATTTCAATGGATGCCCTTTCAAGTTTATGTATGGAACTTGATAAAAATAACACCATTAAGGCACAGGATTTTGAAAAATATCAAGTTAAAAGAGGTCTGAGAAACAGCGACGGCACAGGCGTTATGGCGGGACTTACCCGTATCTGTTCTGTTGAAGGCTATTATATTTTAGACGGTGAAAGAGTCCCTAAGGACGGTAAGCTTTCATACAGAGGATACGATATTAACGATATAGTAGATGCGTGCATAAAGGATGATAGGTTTGGCTATGAAGAAGTAGTATGGCTTCTTCTTTTCGGTGAACTTCCCACAGAAAATCAACTTTTGTCACTTAGAGAAGTTATTGCCGAGTGCAGAGCTTTGCCTGATGAGTTTGTTGAGGACGTTATCATGAAACACGTCTCAAACGACATTATGAATAAGATGGCTCGTTGCGTAATGAATCTTTATTCATTTGATGAAGACCCTGACAACACATCTATTCCTAACGTACTTCGTCAGTCGCTTCAGCTTATTGCTCAAATGCCTACTATTATGAACAGTGCATATCAGGCAAAACGTCGTGCGTTTTATAACAAAACTATGTTTCTTCATCCTATTGATAAGAAACATTCTACTGCCGAGTATATTTTAAATCAGCTTCGAGTTGACGAAAAGTTTACACACGATGAGGCAAGGCTTCTTGATATATGCCTTATGCTTCACGCTGACCACGGCGGCGGTAACAACTCCACATTTTCTACAAGAGTGCTTACCTCCAGCGGTACTGATACATATTCAGCTATAACCGCAGGTTTAGGTTCTCTTAAAGGTCCAAAACACGGCGGCGCAAATCTCCGTGTAGCAAATCAGATGCACGAGATTATGGAAAATGTTTCCGATTCGACAGATCCTGCACAGGTTAAGGATTACCTTGTTAAAATTCTTAATAAGGAAGCAGGCGACGGATCGGGACTTGTTTACGGTATGGGACATGCAGTTTACACTTTGAGCGACCCTCGTTCCGTAATTCTTAAAGAAAATGCAAGAAAGCTTGCTTACGAAAAGGGATTTGAAAAAGAGTTTAAAACCCTTGAAAATATTGAACGCCTTACTCCCGAACTGTTTGCAGAGCTTAAAGGCGTTGACAAAGCTATGTGTGCCAACGTTGACCTTTATTCCGGTCTTGTTTACAGAGTTTTGGGAATTCCCGAGGATTTGTATACTCCTCTTTTTGCTACTGCAAGAATTACTGGCTGGTGTGCTCACAGACTTGAGGAGCTTATTTCAGGCGGCAAGATTATGCGTCCGGCATATAAGAGTGTAAGCCATCCGAAAGAGTTCGTTCAGCTTATTGACAGAAAAGAAAAATAATTAAGGAGAATTGAAAGTGCAAAGTGCAAGAACAAAATTACCTGTTATCTTTATAGCTGTGTCGGTGATTTTTGCTTGTGCTTTGCGCTTTTTTCAGCTTTTTACGCTGACGGATATTAAATCCGGACTTGTTGTCGGCGGCGAAAAAACATCGTGTGCCATCTATGGAATTATTGCACTGTGCGCCTTGGCGTGCGGCGTGTTTGCAAAGAGTGTCGGCAGGCTTGATATTAAATTTGTACTTCCTCGAAAAAATAATTATGTAATATTTTGTTCAATAGCATTGTCGGTATTCTTTTTTATTGATTTTATCCACCAGTGTTTTAACTGTTATAACTATGTGGAGAGGGTGTCTTACGTAGAGCCGGCTTACATAGTTCCGTTAATTATATGCGCTGCGCTTGGAATAGTAAGCAGTTTTTACTTTGCTGTGTTTACAATGACAGTAAAAGGAACAAATTACGACTTTCGCAATTTTACAATTTTTCACTTTGCGCCTGCAGCGTGGGCGTTTACACGGCTTTGCGTGATATTGACAAAGCTGGTGGATTTCTTTAACGGTATTGAAACATATATTGAATTTATAACCCTTGTGTTTGTAATATGTTTTTCATTTAGTTTTGTATCGTCTGTTGATAAAAAAGACGGTACGATAACTTCGTTTTTTGCTTTTTCTTCCGTTATGCTTTTGTCAGCGTCACTGATTCTTACTGTTCCCAGAGTTCTTATGATGATTACAGGTAACTACAATTTGCTGACTGATACGGATTTTTCCCTTGGTACATATTTTATGCTGGGAATATTTGCTGTTTCAGTACTGAAAAACGTTAATAAAGAAAGTTTAAGGGATAGTTAATTTGTTTTTAGATAATTTAAAAACCATAGCAGTTCAGGTATTAATACTTTATCTGATTGCAGGAATAGGATTTGTAACCGACAAAACGGGAATTTTCAGACAAAAAGATGCAAAAAGACTTATTGATTTGCTTTTTAATGTGATTTTGCCTATTGCCATAATTCATACGTTTATGACTATGGAATATTCAAAAGAACATGTAAAAGGTATTTTTATTGCATTTCTTTGTGCTTTTGCGAGTCATATATTCGGATATTTTGTGGCAAAGCTTACATTTAGAAAAAGAAGCTTAAAGGAACAGGGAATTTATCATTATGCAATGATACTTTCTAATGCCGCATTTCTTGCCCTTCCGCTTGCAAAAAGTGTTGTTGGAAGCGAGGGTATTTTTTATTGCTCCGTATATGTTGCCGTATTCAATATGGTGGCGTTCACTATCGGAATTAACGAAATTTCGGGTAAAGAGGCAAAAATCGATTTAAAAAAGCTGATTTTGAACCCGGGCACCGTTTCTGTATTGATGGGACTTCCGCTTTTCTTCCTCCATCTTGATTTACCCTATTTTGTGTTGTATCCCATGGAGATTGTAGGAAATTGTAATTCGCCTTTGGCAATGATAGTTTTCGGTACGTTTCTTGCTAATTCCGGATTTAAGGCGGTGTTTGCTAAAAAAGAAATATATTTTGTGTCTTTTGTACGACTTGTTTTTATCCCCCTGTGTATGCTGGGGCTGTTTTATGTGTGCGGCGTAAGAGGTCAGCTCCTTGTTTCTATGCTTATTTCTGTTTCTGCCCCTGTAGCAACAAATACGGCAATGTATGCAGCCAAATATAATAACGATACAGCCCTTGGCTCCCAGCTTGCTGCTCAGTCATCTGTGCTTTCCATAGGTACAATGCCTGTAATAGTTGCTCTTGCCACAGTGCTTAAATAACTGTATAAATTTGTAAACATTGTTTTAATATAATTTTGCCTTTGTTGAATTAAATCAGTAATTAGTATATAATGAACTTTACAGGGACGACGTGAGAAGAGTAGAAATTAAAAAATTTAGAAGGTGATTAAAATGAAATTATTAATTGCAATAGTTTCAAACAAAGACTTGGCAACAGTCCTTTCAGCTACAAGCGTAGAGGGCTTTTTTTCCACAAAGATTTCTACTGCCGGTCAGTTCTTGCAGGACGGGCAGACTACTATCCTTTTCGGTGTGCAGGATGAAAGGGTAGATGAATTGTATGAATTGATTGAAAAAAATGTTACAAAGCGTGTTGTTCGCCAAAAAGGCGTTGAGAGCACCCTTGAGGGCTCTCTTTTAAAGAAGCCTGTTGACGTAGAGGAATACGGAGCAGTAGCTTTTGTAATTGATGTGGAAGATTTCAGAAAACTGTAAGATTTAATTATGAAAACATTGGATTTCGTTTCAAATGAGAGAGTTATTGAACAGCTTGGAGTTTTTATTGACTCCAAGCGTTTTCCTCATGCCCTGATTATTGAGGGGGAGCAGGGCTTGGGCAAACGCACTCTTGCAAGAAAACTGGCGCAGGCTCTTGTGTGTCGAGGTGAAGAAGCTCCCTGCGGCGAGTGCGTCCAGTGCAAAAAGGCTGCTGACGGAGTCCATCCAGATATTTTTGAATACAGCGCATCCGGCGCGGCTAATTCATTTCACGTTGACGTGGTGAGAAATGTAATTAATGATGCGTATGTAAAACCTAACGAGGCAGAGAAAAAAGTCTATATTTTAGGCAATGCGGATTGTATGAGCTCGGGAGCGCAAAATGCACTTTTAAAAGTTCTTGAAGAACCGCCGTCATACGTTGTCTTTATTTTAACCGTTAAATCAAAAAGCATAATGCTTGAGACCATCCTTTCAAGGTCGGTGGTGGTAAGCCTTGAGGGTGTGGATATTGATAAAGGCGCAAAATATATTTGCGACAACTGCGAAGAAATAGATTTCAATTCCGCAAAATCAGCTCTTGAAACTTTCAATGGCAATATCGGCAAAACTATTGAAGGTCTTAATGATGAAAGAACCAAGGAGCTTACAAAAACCTGCTGTGACATTTGCAAAGCTCTTGTTAATTCAAATGAGTATCAGGTGATGTGCAGTATTTCTGCATTTCAAAAAGACAGGTCGGCAGTAGTGTTTGCCTGTGATTTTATGAAAAATATCTTTAGGGACGCACTTGTTTTTGAAAGCAAAAGCTTGATTTCGGGACAGAGCGAATTGGCGCAACTGTTAAACAGAAAGTTTGGAAAGAAAAAACTTATTGACTTAATAAATGTTTGTGATAAACTAAAATCAATGGCGTTGATGAATTCAAACAACGCCCTGTTAATTACAAAGCTTTGTTACAGCCTTATGGAGGCTGTGGGCAAATAAATTGGAGGATACATATAAATGGTAAAGGTTGTTGGTGTTCGCTTTAAGGACACAGGCAAAACCTATTATTTTGACCCTAAAGGGTTGGATATAAGAAAGGGTCAGGTTCTTGTGGTGGAAACCGCTAAAGGCATTGAGTGCGGTACCGCCCAGTCGGGAGTTAAAGAGGTAGACGACAGCGAGGTTGTACCTCCTTTAAAGCCTGTTATAAGGATTGCCGATGACAAGGACTTGAAAACAGTAGAGGAAAATAAAAATCTTGAGAAAGAGGCTTTGGCAGTATGCGTGCAGAAGGTAAAAGCTCATAATCTTGATATGAGCCTTACCGGTGCTGAATATGCTTTTGACAGAAGTAAAATAATATTTTATTTTACCGCTGACGGCAGAGTGGATTTCAGAGAACTTGTAAAGGATTTGGCTAATCATTTTCATACAAGAATCGAGCTTCGCCAAATCGGAGTACGTGACGAAAGCCGACTTTTAGGCGGGCTGGGTATTTGCGGCAGACCGTTTTGCTGTTCAACGTTTCTTGACGATTTCCATTCTGTAACTATAAAAATGGCAAAAGATCAGGGGCTTTCCCTTGCTCCCAGCAAAATCAGCGGAACCTGCGGCAGACTTATGTGCTGTCTTAAATATGAACAGAATTCCTATGACTATCTGCATAAAATTACCCCCAAAAAAGGAACGGTGGTAGAATGCAGCGAAGGAAAAGGAGTTGTGGTTGACGCATCTCTTCTTACAGGGCTTCTTAAAGTCCAGCTTGATAAAAGTCCCGAGGGCTTGCCGGTTGTAGTAAACCGTGAGGATGTTAAAATTATAAAATAATTAACTGTTGTATATATAAAGTACTTGATTTTTAAGTCATTTGCTGATATATTATCTTTAAAGAATGATGTGGGAGGTGTATCTATAATGGCATACGCAATTTCAGATGATTGCATCTCATGCGGTGCATGCGCAGCTGAATGTCCTGTAAGCGCTATTACTGAGGGCGACGGTAAGTATGTTATCGACGCTGATACTTGTATCGAATGTGGCGCTTGCGAAAATGTTTGTCCTGTTAGTGCTCCTGCACAGGCATAATGGATATTTTATTTGGACCTGTCCTTGCGGCAGGTCTTTTTTTGTGGACATTTTAAAAAAACATACAAAATATACAATGCCTAATGCAGTATTTTATACAAATACACGAAAAACAAAAATATGGAAGTATTTTTATGCTTTGTTATTGACATATGTCAATAATTGTGTATAATAGCTTTGAAATGAGGTGCTGCTATGGCTCGTCCCAGAAAGGACAGACATATTTGCTCTGTTCCGACGAAGATGAACTTTAACAAAGGCAATAAAAAAGATGCCGTAAGCATCACTGTTGATGAGTATGAAACAGTCCGCCTTATTGATTATGTAGGACTGACCCAACAGGAATGTGCAAAGCAGATGCAGGTTGCCCGTTCAACTATCACTTCTATTTATGACAACGCCCGCTATAAAATATCAGATTCCATTATAAACGACAAACCTTTGAACGTTGAAGGCGGGGATTTCAAACTTTGCGAAAACGCCAAACATTGCTGCGGTCAGTGCGGCAGAAACAAGTGTGGTAGATGCAAGCACGGTACTTGCGACAGATGTATCGGTATCTTCCGCGAGCCGGGGCAGGAATGTTTTGTTGTTCAGTATAACTAATTAATAAATTTATATTATATATTTTTTAGGAGGAAATTTTTATGGAAGCTTGGAGAGGCTTTAAAGAAGGCGTATGGTGCGATGAAATTAATGTAAGCAATTTCATTAAGCTCAACTATACCGCTTACGATGGTGACGCATCATTTTTGGAGGGTCCCACCGAGAGAACAAAGATTGTTCTTGACAAAGTAAATGATTTATTGGTAAAAGAAAACGAGAACGGCGGCGTTCTTGATGTAGATACAAGCAAGGTACTTTCAATCCTTTCACACGAGCCGGGCTATGTTGATAAGGAGAGAGATATTATCGTAGGTCTTCAGACTGACGAACCTCTTAAGAGAGGCGTATCTCCTTTCGCAGGTTACAGAAACGCAGTTCAGGCTTGCCGTGCTTACGGTTATGAGATTTCAGACAAAATCAAAGATGAGTTCACATACAGAACAACTCACAACACAGGTGTTTTCCGTGCTTACACAGACACAATGAAAAAGGCACGTCACGCAGGTATTCTTACAGGTCTTCCTGATGCTTATGCCCGCGGCAGAATTATCGGCGACTACAGACGAATCGCTCTTTACGGTATGGATTACCTTATTGAGCAGAAGAAGATAGACAAGAAAAAGGTTGGCGAAGCTGACGTTCTTGATGAGGAAACAATCCATCTTCTTGAGGACCTTTCAAAGCAGCTTGACTTTATGAATCAGCTTAAAGGTCTTGCTCTTGATTACGGTTATGATATTTCAAAGCCTGCAACAAATGCAAAAGAGGCTATTCAGTGGCTTTACTTCGGTTACCTTGGCGCTATCAAGGAGCAAAACGGTGCCGCTAACTCAATCGGCAGAATTGCAGAGTTTATGGACTGCTATATTGAGAGAGATTTACAGGAAGGCACTCTTACCGAGTCAGAAGCTCAGGAGCTTATCGACGACCTTGTAATCAAACTTCGTTTAGTTCGTCATCTCCGTACTCCTGAATATAACGACCTTTTCGCAGGCGATCCTGTTTGGGTAACACTTGCTCTTGCAGGTGTAACAGGCGAAGGCAAGTCAATGTGTTCAAAGACATCTTTCCGTGTTCTTCAGACACTTTACAACCTTGGCCCATCAGCTGAACCAAACATTACAGTTCTTTGGTCAGAGCATCTTCCACAGGGATTCAAGAATTTCTGCGCACAGGTTTCTATCGACACAGATTCAATCCAGTATGAAAACGACGACGTAATGAGAAGAATGTACGGCGATGACTATGCAATCGCTTGCTGCGTATCAGCAATGAAGGAAGGCAAGCAGATGCAGTTCTTCGGCGCAAGATGTAACCTTGCAAAAGTTCTTCTTATGGCTCTTAACGGCGGTAAGGACGAAATCGGCGCAGATCAGATTGCTCCTGAAGGCGAAGTATTTGAAGAGGAAGTTCTTGATTACGACAAGGTTCTTGCAGCATACAAGAAATATCTTTCTTGGATGGCAAGACTTTATGTTAACACAATGAACGTTATCCACTATATGCACGACAAGTACGCTTATGAAAGACTTATGATGTCTCTTCACGATACAGATGTTGAAAGACTTATGGCTTTCGGTGTATCAGGTATGTCAGTTGCAACAGACTCACTTTCAGCTATCAAGTACGCTAAAGTAACTCCTATTAAGGATGAGCGCGGTATCATCACCGAGTTCAACGTAGAGGGTGACTTCCCTAAATACGGTAACGACGATGACAGAGTTGACCTTATCGGTAAGGAAATTATTGAATATTTCTACAAAGAGCTTTGCAAAACTCCTGCTTACCGCGGAGCAAAGCATACTCTTTCAATCCTTACAATTACATCTAACGTAATGTACGGTAAAAAGACAGGTTCAACACCTGACGGAAGAAAAGCAGGCGAGCCGTTCGCTCCCGGTGCTAACCCAATGCACGGCAGAGATTCAGAGGGTGCTCTTGCATCACTTAATTCAGTTGCAAAGCTTGACTACGCTTGCTGTCAGGACGGTATTTCAAATACCTTCTCAATTACTCCTGACACTCTCGGTAAAGACAATGAGGAGAGAGTTGATCATCTTACAACAATGCTTGACGGCTATTTTGCACAGGACGCTCATCATCTTAACGTAAACGTTCTTAACCGTGAAAAGCTTATTGCTGCTATGAACGACCCAACTCTTTATCCTTCACTTACAATCCGTGTAAGCGGTTACGCAGTAAACTTTAATAAGCTTACCCGTGAGAAGCAGGAAGAGGTAATTGCTCGTACTTTCCACACATCAATGTAAGGATAACCTCCTTCTTTGAATATCAGTAATTAAACGCATAAGCCCACCGAAAAGCGCATTGCTAATCGGTGGGTATTATGTTATCATTAGTATGTAATAAATAAATGCGGTGATTTTATGAAAGCAGATATACATTCATTTGAATCAATGGCGGCGCTGGACGGTGACGGTATCCGTTACGCCGTATTTTTTACAGGCTGTCCTTTAAGGTGTGCCTACTGTCACAATCCTGACACTTGGTTTAAGTCGGGAAACGAGTGGACAAGTGAGGATTTAGTAAAAAAAATAATCCGTTATAAACCTTATTTCAAAAACGGCGGTGGTGTTACCTTTTCAGGAGGCGAACCTCTTTTAAATGCGGATTTTATTGTTGAGACAGGTAAAATGCTCAACGACGAGGGGATTAATTATGCTGTCGATACGTCAGGCAGTGTTCCTCTTACCGACAGCGTGAAAAAGGCTCTTGATAAAGCCGATTTGGTTATCCTTGACTTAAAGTTTTTTGAAGAGGATAACTATAAAAAGTATACAAAGGGCAGATTTGAAAATTTCGTAGCAATAGGCAGGTACTGCTCTGAAAAGGGCATCAGAATGTGGCTTAGGACTGTTGTTGTTCCTAACATAAACGACAGCGAAGAGATAATTAAAAAGTATGCCGAATTTGCAAAGCAGTTTAAATTTCAAAAATACGAACTTTTGGCGTTTCACACAATGGGCTTTTTTAAGTACGACAATCTTAAAATTGAAAATCCTTTGAAAGATACGCCTGCACTTGGCAAGGACAGGCTTGACCGGCTTCAAAAAGTGCTTGACGAAGAATTAAATAAATAAAATTAACCGACACGGCAAATGCTGTGTCGGTTTTTCTGTTACAAAATATAATGGGTATGTTAGAATATTTAACGAGATTGACAAAGTTATCACAATTAAAAATAATACGTGAAAAGTAGCACAAAAATATTGTTAAAAAATTATCATTTTTATGATAAATATAGAAATTACATGAATAATATTGAAAAAGCAAATAATAAGGATTATTATAGTGACAAATAAATTGTTAATTTATTAACAAATATTATTATGGAGGTCTTTCAAATGGCAAAAGAAATTATTGACAGTGTTGAAAAACTTGAAGCAGAGCTTGCCAAGGTAAAGGCAGCGCAGAGAGAGTTTGCAACCTACACACAGGAACAGGTTGACAAAATTTTCTTTGAGGCGGCAAAAGCAGCTAATATGGCAAGAATTCCTCTTGCTAAAATGGCAGTAGAGGAAACAGGAATGGGCGTAGTAGAAGATAAGATTATCAAAAACCACTACGCAGCAGAGTATATATATAATAAGTATAAGAACACAAAGACCTGCGGCGTTATCGAAGAGGATAAAGCATATGGAACAATGAAAATTGCAGAGCCTATCGGCGTTATCGCAGCAGTTATCCCTACAACAAACCCAACATCAACAGCAATATTTAAAACACTTATTGCTCTTAAAACAAGAAACGGTATTATCATTTCTCCTCACCCAAGAGCAAAGAAATCAACAGCAGAGGCTGCTAAAATCGTTCTTGAGGCTGCTGTTAAGGCAGGCGCTCCTGAAAATATTATTTCTTGGATTGACGCTCCGTCACTTGATATGACTAACCTTCTTATGAAGGAGGCAGATATTATCCTTGCAACAGGCGGACCCGGAATGGTTCACGCTGCTTATTCAAGCGGTAAGCCGGCACTTGGTGTTGGTGCAGGTAACACTCCTGCAATTATTGATGAAAGCGCTGACATCCTCAAGGCAGTTAACTCAATTATCCATTCAAAGACATTTGATAACGGTATGATTTGTGCATCAGAGCAGTCCTGTATCGTTGACAAGAAGATTTATAAAGCAGTTCGTAAAGAGTTTGAGGACCGCGGTTGTTATTTTCTCAAAGATAAGGAAATCGACAAGGTTCGTAAAACAATCATTATTAACGGCGCTCTTAACGCAAAAATCGTTGGTCAAAAGCCTGTAACAATCGCTGCACTTGCAGGAGTTAAGGTTCCTGAGGATACAAAAATCCTTATCGGCGAGGTTGAAAGCGTTGACATCAGCGAGGAATTTGCTCACGAAAAGCTTTCACCTGTTCTTGCTATGTATAAGAGCGAGAATTTTGACGACGCTCTTGCAAAGGCTGAACAGCTTATTGCTGACGGCGGTTACGGTCATACATCATCAATCTATCTTAATGAAACAACCGAAAGAGATAAGATTAACAAGTTTGCAGCTCGTATGAAGACCTGCCGTATTCTTGTAAATACTCCTTCTTCACAGGGCGGTATCGGTGATCTTTACAACTTCAATCTTGCTCCGTCACTTACCCTTGGCTGCGGTTCTTGGGGCGGTAACTCAGTATCAGAAAACGTTGGCGTAAAGCACCTTATCAATATCAAGACTGTTGCAGAAAGAAGGGAAAATATGCTTTGGTTCAGAGCACCTGAAAAGGTATATATCAAAAAAGGCTGTCTCCCTGTTGCACTTGACGAGCTGGGAACAGTTATGGGCAAGAAAAAGGTATTTATCGTAACCGACTCATTCCTTTACAATAACGGCTACACAAAGCCTATTACCGATAAGCTTGATTCTATGGGCATTGTTCACTCAACATTCTTCAATGTTGCTCCGGACCCCACACTTGCTTGTGCAAAAGAGGGTGTTGCCCAGATTAACGCATTCCAGCCTGACTGCATTATTGCTGTGGGCGGCGGTTCTGCAATGGACGCAGCAAAGATTATGTGGGTACTCTATGAGCATCCGGACGCTGATTTCTTCGATCTTGCAATGAGATTTATGGATATCAGAAAGAGAGTTTATACATTCCCCAAGATGGGCGAAAAGGCTTACTTTATTGCTGTTCCTACATCAGCAGGTACAGGTTCAGAGGTAACTCCTTTTGCAGTTATTACCGACGAAAAAACAGGTGTTAAATATCCTCTTGCCGATTATCAGCTTATGCCTAATATGGCAATCGTTGACGCTGACCTTCATATGAGCGCACCAAAGGGACTTACTGCCGCATCAGGTATCGACGCTGTTACACACGCTCTTGAGGCTTATGCTTCTATGATGGCAACAGAGTATACAGACGGTCTTGCAATTGAGGCTCTTAAGAACATCTTTGAGTATCTCCCAAGAGCATACGACAACGGTCCTAACGATCCGGTTGCAAGAGAGAAGATGGCTAACGCCGCTACAATGGCAGGTATGGCATTTGCAAACGCATTCCTGGGCGTATGTCACTCAATGGCTCATAAGCTTGGCGCTTTCCATCACCTTCCTCACGGTGTTGCAAACGCACTTATGATTAACTACGTTCTTGAGTTCAACGCTGCAGAGGTTCCTGCAAAGATGGGTACTTTCAGCCAGTATGATTATCCAAAGACACTTGCTCGTTATGCACAGGTTGCAGACGCTCTCGGCGTTAAAGGCAGAACAGATGAGGATAAGCTCAAGGGTCTTATGAAGAAGATTGAGGAACTTAAAGAATACTGCGGCATTAAGAAGTGCATTAAGGATTACGGTATTGATGAAAAGTACTTCCTTGATACTCTTGACGATATGGTAGAGCAGGCATTTGACGACCAGTGCACAGGCGCAAATCCAAGACTTCCTCTTATGAGCGAAATTAAGGATATGTATTTAAGAGCATACTACGGCAAATAATTGCTTGAATTAATAACAACATTCGCTTATAATTTAAGTAGGGGGTTTTATTATGGAACTTATTAAAGAAAGAGATAATAAAAAGTTTTACCGTGACGGCGACAAACTTATTAAAGTTTTTGACGACAGCTTCTCAAAAGCAGAGGTTTTAAACGATGCCCTTAATAACGCAAGAGTTGAGGAAATCGGTCTTAAAATTCCAAAGCTTCTTGACGTTAAAAAAACCGATGAGGGCTGGGCTATTACAAGAGAGTATATTGAGGGCAAATCACTCAGTGAGCTTATGAAGGAAAATCCTGCAAAGGAAGACGAGTATATGGAAAAATTCGTTGACCTTCAGCTTGAAATTCATTCAAAGAAGTGTCCTCTCCTCAGCAGACTTAAGGATAAAATGCAGACTAAAATCAGCGCGTCAAAGTATGACGCAACCCTTCGTTATGACCTCCATAACAGAGTTGCAGGTATGAAAAAGCATACAAAGGTGCTTCACGGCGATTATTGCCCTTCAAATATAATTGTAACTCCTGACGGTGAGTATTATATCGTTGACTGGGCACACGCTACACAGGGCAATGCTTCAGCAGACGCTGCAAGAACATACCTTACATTCACTCTTCGCGGTGAAAAGGATTTGGCTGAAAAATATCTTAACCTTTTCTGTAAAAAGGCTGATATTCCAAAGCAGCTTGTGCAGCAGTGGATGCCGATTGTTGCTTGCTCACAAAGCACAAAGAACGTACCTGAGGAGCAGGATCTCCTTGATTCTTGGGTAAACGTATTCGACTTCCAGTAAGACTTAAATCAAAGAGCAGTAGATTTTATATCTACTGCTCTTAGTTTGTCGTTAAAATGGTCTGAACCACGCACAAGTTCTATTATTTTAAAAAGTTTATTTATCAAACAAAATATAAAAAGGCAGAATATTTGTTTAAATAAAAATTTAAAAGTGGCTGAAATTCAATATTTCAGCCACTTTTGTGCGTTTTCTGTCTTTTGCTCGGGGGCGGTACCATTGTACAGCACCCACTCGCAAAAAACATAATTCAGTTCCATTTCTCGACATCCTCCAGCGTGTAGAAATTTGTAATTTGACTTTTTCTACTGCTCTTCTTTTATATATGAAAAGTATTTATCGCTGTATTCGTTAAGCATATTTACAGCGTATTCGTCAGTTATTACAATACCTGTAAAAGTTCGTGTGTCAATATTACTGTTTGCCTTTCCCTCAAACTTTACGTTTCTGTCAACAAATATCCATTTGTCTTCGTAATATGCCAGATGACCCAAACGGCAGACGGAAACAGGCAAATTATCCTCGTATACGTAAATATCTGTTGTAAAGCCTGCCGACGCTTTTAAAGGGTGGCTTGCTTTAGTGCCGTCTGAGTAGTCGGGAGCATTAAGTATAAGGTCAATAAACTTTTTATCTGTGCAAAAATAATCCTCATAACCGTTCATATCTATGTCGCATTTCAGCTTGATTCCCGTTACACGTTCTGCTCTATATTCGCCGAAAGGGTACTTGTCCTCAAAATTATCAATACAGGTGTAAAGCTTGCTGTCCTGCCAATTTGATGCATACAAAAAGTATTCGTTTTCGTCGTTAAGCAGGGAATATATGCTTACAAAGGCGTCTATTTTAGCTAACTTTTCATCAGTTGTAAACTCGTAGGGATGAGAGTTAAAGCCGAATGAATTGTAAATTTTACCCTTGTATTCAATGTAGCTTTTTCCGTCGCTATATTCAATTTTAGGCTTTTCGCTATTATTCTGCAAATTGTGTGAAATTGTCACAGCCGATAACACGGCAAAAACAAAAACCACAAGCAAAACTGCAATAATCTTTCTCTTTGATTTAGGGGAAAGATTTTCTGTTTTACACATAACACCACAGCCTTTGATAATATATCTGTCTAACACTTGAATAATAACATTAAAATTATCGAAAGTCAATAATAATTATGTGAAAAACAATAAAATACAGTTTTCTTGTGGCTTGAATTATTTATTTAGTTTTTATGCTTACTTGTCTGTTTATTTCTTTACAGCCTCAACAACGCCCTCTGCAAGACCTGCAAGACCCTGAATTTCAGACGGAATGATAATCTTGGTAGCCTGACCGTTAGCAGCCTTTTCAAAAGCTTCAAGAGCCTTAATCTTAATAACTGCGTCGTTGGCGTTTGCCTCGTTTAAAAGCTTAATAGCGTCTGCGGTAGCCTGCTGTACCTTGGTGATTGCAGCAGCCTCACCCTCAGCTTCACGGATTTTAGCCTCTTTAACAGCCTCTGCGTGAAGAATTGCTGACTGCTTTTCAGCCTCTGCCTCAAGGATTTTTGACTCCTTGTGACCCTCTGCAACAAGAATTCTTGACTGCTTTTCACCCTCTGCACGAAGGATAGCTTCACGTCTTTCACGCTCTGCTTTCATCTGCTTTTCCATTGCGTCCTGAATTTCACGTGGAGGGATAATGTTTTTAAGCTCAACACGGTTTACCTTTATACCCCACGGGTCAGTTGCCTCATCAAGAATAACTCTGATTTTAGCATTAATTGTGTCACGAGAGGTAAGAGTAGCGTCAAGCTCTAATTCACCGATTATGTTACGAAGTGTGGTAGCCGAAAGATTTTCAATAGCTGAAATGGGACTTTCCACACCGTAGGTGTAGAGCTTAGGATCGGTTATCTGGAAAAATACAACCGTATCTATCTGCATAGTAACGTTATCTTTTGTAATAACGGGCTGTGGCTTAAAATCAACAACCTGTTCCTTTAATGACACGATTTTAGCGATTCTGTCAACAAAGGGAACTTTTACGTGAAGTCCTGTCTCCCAAGTGGCAAAATAAGTACCCAGTCTTTCTATAACGTAAGCTTTTGATTGGGGAACAACTCTGATATTTGCTAAAATCAGAGCTATAAGTGCAATAATAACAACTGCAATAATAATGAAACCTGCCATAACAATCTCCTTAATTTACTGAAACTTTTGTTCTTTCAACAATCAGTTTAACGCCTGATATCTCTTTTATAATTATTTCTTCATTTACGTCAATTATGCTGTTGTCGGTTGATCTGGCGCTCCACACCTTGCCGTCAACCTTAACCTGACCTGTTGCTTTTATGTTGTTGATTTCCTCAACAACTATTCCTTTTTGGTTTAGAACTCTGTCAGCATTTGTAGCCTGCTTTTTCGGATGAACAAATTTCTTAACAAGAGGTCTTGTAACAATAAGGGCAACAATCGTTACCGCAATAAAAATAATTACCTGTACCGTTATTGATGCGTCAAACAGCGCCGCTACAAAAGCGCCTATTGCGCCTATTACAAACCAAATGGATACAAGCTGTGCAGTTACCGCCTCCAAAACGCCAAAGGCTATAATTGCCGCTGCCCAAATTATGAGCATCATATTTTCTTCCATCGAAAACCCCCTTATCATCACATAAAATCAATATGAAAAAGTATTCATATTATGACTTTATCGTATCATAACACAGGGATAAAATCAACAAAATTAAATGTATAGTCCGTAAATTTTATCAGCAAATTCTGGGAAGTCCTTCGCCGTAAAGTACGTTTATCTGTCTTTTGCCGCCTAAAGGGGTTATCATCGTTACCCCTTTTCCGTGTTTTACTCTGCCGATTATCTGTGCTTTTTCGCCGTATGGGCAGTTTTTGATTATCTCAACAGCTTTTTCAGCCTGTTCAAAGGGCATAAAGGCAACCAGTTTACCCTCGTTTCCCATATGCATAAGGTTTAAACCTAAAATTTTTGCAAATGCCTTAACCTCATCGCTTACAGGTATTTTTTTCTCTTCAATTTCAATGTTTGTGTGAGACGCTTTTGCCAGTTCGTTCAAAACAGTTCCAAGACCGCCTCTTGTAATATCTCTCATAGCGTGAAGCTCAATGCCCTGTTTCAGCATTTCACGTACCATTATGCCGAGAGGTGCGTTGTCGCTTTCAATATTGTTTTCAATACCCATTCTGGCTGAAAGGATAGTTGCGTGGTGGTCGCCCATAGTGCCGCTTACCACTACTGCGTCTCCCTCTCTTATGTTGGTGGAAACTATGTCTGTGCTTGCCTTTACAAACCCCACACCCGTGGTGTTAATGTAAATTCCGCCGTTACCCTCAATTACCTTTGTATCACCGCATATAACGGTTACCCCTGCTTCTTTCGCAGTATCCGCCATTGATTTTACTATTTTTTCAAGGGTATCGGTATCAGCACCCTCTTCAATAATAAAGGCAGATGTAATGTATTTAGGCACAGCGCCTCTCATCAGCAGGTCGTTCACCGTTCCGCAGACGGAAAGCCTGCCAATGTCTCCGCCCCTAAAAATGACGGGTGTAACTACAAAGGAGTCTGTAGTTACGGCAATTTTGTCATTGCCCGAAACTACTGCGCTGTCCTCCATCATATTGAGTACGGGATTTGAAAAATATTTTGCAAAAACGCTGTCTATCAGTCGGGAGGTGGATTCACCGCCGCTGCCGTGAGCAAGAGTAATTTTCATAATTTAACCTCTGTTGTTTATGTAGTAGTGAAAGCAGGCGCCCTCGTTTGACACCATACAGGCTCCTTGGGGATTTTCGGGAGTGCAGACTTTAGAGAAAAGGGGACATTCGTTAGGATTTTTTAATCCCGTTATAATTTCCGTGCATTTACAGCCTGAATTTTTAGCCTTGTCATCATTTAGCATTTTACTGCCTGCATCAAATCGGCTGTATTCCTCTTTCAGTATCAAACCTGATTTTTTTATAATTCCCATACCTCGCCAAGGGGCGTCGCAGGGCTCAAAATATTTTGTCACAAGCTTCTGAGCCTCTTGATTTCCTTTAGGGGTAACTACACTCTCGTAAAGATTTAAAACCTTTCCCTGACCCTTCAGCTTAACGAGAGCGTATATTGAGGCAATGAGTTCTTCACCCTCAAATCCGCTTACCACAAAGGGAAGATTGTGTTTTACAGCTAAAGGTGTAAAAATATCCGAGCCTGTTATTGCGCTGACGTGACCCGGAGCAATAAAACCGTCGATTTTATTTTCTCCGTTGCACAGCGTTTCAATAGCCTGCGGCATAGTTTTCAGCGCCGTTAGAAGCTTTACGTTTGAAATGCCTTTTCGTATTAATTCTTCAATTAAAACAGCATATACGGGAGTAGTGGTTTCAAACCCCACCGCCGCAAAAACAAACACGGTGTTTTTGTCGCTTTCTGCAAGTTCAATAATCTCAAGAGGAGAGTATACGATTTTTACTTGACCGCCCTGTGACTTTGCCTCCTGTAAGCTTGACGTTGATCCTGGCACTCTTACCAAATCACCAAAGGTCACAATGCAGGTTTTAGGCTCAAGGGAAAGCTCAATAAGCCTGTCAATATAGCTTGTAACAGTCACGCATACGGGACAGCCGGGACCGCTTATAAGTCTTATTTTCGGACTAATAACAGACGGTATGGCATTTTCGCTTATAGCCGCTGTATGAGTTCCGCAAACCTCCATAAATGAAAGGGGTTCGCCGTCATACTCTCTTAAAAATTCAACTATGTCTTTAGTATTCATTAAAGCTCTTCCAGCTCCTTAAATATATCAATCATATTCATTGCCTCGTCTTCGGGGAGAACCTGAATAATCAGTCCCGCGTGGACCAAAACATAGTCGCCCACCTCTACGTTAACAATTCCCTTATTCGCTGTGATTTTGTTTGAGCTGTATTCAATAACAGCGTTATCGCCGTTAATTTCAATTACCTTCCCCGGTGATGCAACGCACATTTTTATTCCTCCATTGCCGTTAAATATGCCTGACCTAAGGCGATACCTCCGTCCCCTGCGGGTACTCTTTCATTAATATACACCTTAAAGCCGTTTTCTTCAAGCTGTGAAAAAGTATGAGAGGTGAGTATTCTGTTGTTGAATACTCCGCCACTTAAAACCACTTGATTTACGCCGTACTCTTTTCTGTATTTTTCGCAAAGAGAGCAAATCAAATTGCTTATCATCAGGTGAAAACCAAGGGCTAACTCCTCTTTTGAGGCGTTTTGCATATTTTCTTTTATTTCGTTTAAAATCTCTTTCGGATTAAGAGAGATGGTGAGGGGATATGCTTTTTCAGCCTTTCTTGCCGCCGACTCCAAAGCCTCGGCGCATTCACCCTCATAATCGTTATAATGACATATATCAAGAAGAGCGCAAACAGCGTCAAACAGTCTGCCCATACTTGAGGTCATAACTGTGTTTATGTTGTTTTTAAGCGCTTTGTCAATTAACTCATTTCCTCCAAGATAGCAGAAAAGAGCCAAATCAGCGTTTTTGGATATTTCATCCCCTGCAAGAAATTTAGTGTATTCAAGGTGATTAAGTCTTTTTATCTTGTTACCCCTGAATAAAAAGACTTCGCTTCCCCATATTGCACCGTCCTCGCCGTAGCCTGTTGCGTCAAAGGCAAATCCCAAAACGTCACCCTTGAGTCTGTGCTCTGCAATTACAGATGCGGCGTGAGCCTTGTGGTGCTGAATTAAAACATCATTTTTAAATACTTTTGATGAGTAGTAGGCAGGGTGCATATCTGCAGCAATTTTTTTCGGCTTAAAGCCGTGCAAATCACCAAAACGCCTTATATTTTCTTTGTATGCGTTAAAGACTGTCTCATCTTCAAGATCGCCGAAATACTGGCTTAAAAAAACGTAGTTGCCCCTGTGATAGCCGAAAGCCGCTTTTAAATCTCCGCCCATACAAAGAGTGTCGATTTTTGCATTTTTGTCAATTTCTATCGCAAGGGGAACGTAACCTCTTGCTCGTCTTATAAACTGAACTCTGCCGCCGTTTACAAAAAGTACGCTGTCGTCAAGAGGAGTAAGTATCTCTCTGTTGTGTGACAGAACCTTTACTCCCAGCTTTTTTATCTCCTCGTCGTCAATTATGATAGGCTCTGAGGAAATGTTTGCGCTGGTCATAACAAGAGGGGATATTTTTTCAAGTATCATTATCTGTATAGGATTGCAGGGAAGAAAAGCCCCTGTGAAGTCGCTGTTTTGGCATACGTTATAAGGAAAATCTATCTTCTTTTCCAAAAGAACAATAGGTCTTGCAGAGGATAAAAGAAGCTCCTCCTCTTTGTTGTTTACGTTACAGTATTTTTTTATTTCGTCAATATCTGAAAACATAACCGCAAAGGGCTTTTTTTCACGTCTTTTAATTTCGCGTATTTTACTTACTGCCTTTTCATCGTCTGCCCTGCAGGCAAGGTGGTACCCACCTATATCCTTAATCGCCAAGACTTCTCCGTTTTTAAGAATTTCAACTGCCTCGTCAATAGTCATATTTGTTTCAGGGCCGCAGTTATTGCAGGCAATAGTCTGTGCGTGGCACCGTCTGTCGTCAGGGGTGGAGTATTCTTTATTACATTCACCGCAAAGCTCAAATTTGCTCATAGTTATGTTTTCTCTGTCATAGGGCAGTGAGTTAATAACGGTGTATCTGGGCCCGCAGTTTACACAGCTTATAAACGGATGGTTGTATCTCCTGTTATTTTTATCTTTTAATTCTTTTTCACAGTCCTGACAGGTAGCAAGATCCGGAGTGATAAAAGGCGTTTTGCTGTCCTTTTCAGAATGAACGATTTTAAAACCTTTGATATTGTTTAATTCAGGCTCTTTAACAGTATCTCTTGTGTAGTTTACAATTTCAAACATTGCAATAAGGCGCTGGACAAATTCGTCCAACGCCTGTTTATTACCGTTTATAACAAGTTCCACATTGCCTCCCGAATTCTTAACATAACCGTTTACATTTAATTCAAGGGCAATTCGCTGTGCAGCAGGTCTGAAACCTATTCCCTGCACAATACCGTTAAAATTCAGCCTTTCGGTCATAGCTTACTCCTTGTGAAGTGTAACTACTCCTTTTTCACCGTCGTCTTCTGCGGTGCTGAGAGCCTTAAACTTAATGCAGGCGTCTATGCAGGCGCCGCACTGAACGCACTTGTCACGGTCGATAGACCAGGTTTTTTCGCCTGTGCGGTCAACAGTGATACATTCCTGCGGACACTTTCTGGCACAAAGACCGCAGAGAATACATTTTGACATATCGTTGACTATCTTGCCGCCCTTTGACTCTTCAACAGGCTTTTGATATGTGTCAACGGTTTTTTCTGTTGACGGCGCCGTGTATCCCGCAGCCATTGTTAAACAGTTTTTAGGACAGGCGTTTACACAAGCCTGACACTGAACGCAGCCCATTCTCTCAATAGACCAGGTTTTACTGTTTCTGTCAACGGTGATTGCGCCCGACATACATTTTCTTGAGCAAATACCGCACAAAATGCAGTCATCTATATTAATCTCCACGTGACCTCTGCTTTTTTCAGGAAACTCCTTTGGTTTAAAAGGATACTGGGAGGTTGCAGGCTTTGACAAAAGATTTTTCAATGCAATCTTTGTAAAATCCATAATTATTGACATAATTTTACCTCCTTATCTTTCAGTACAGCTTATGCAGGGGTCAATGGTGAGTATCTGCAAAGGCACATCTGCAAGTTCAGAGCCCGGCAGAATGTGCAGTAAGCTTTGGATATTAGTAAATGTGGGAGTACGCACTCTGAATCTTTCAAGAAATTTAGTGCCGTTGCCCTTGGCGTAGTAGATAGCCTCGCCTCTGGGCTGTTCAACTCTTACAAAAGCTTCGCCGTTAGGATTGCCTTTAATTTGTGTGGTAATAGGGCCGTCGGGAATTTTATCAACAAGCTGTCTGATAATGTTAAATGACTGGAATATTTCGCCGATTCTTACAGCGCATCTTGCATATCCGTCGCAGTCGTTAGAAGTGATAATGTCAAAATCAACCTTGCCGTAAGCCTCGTATCCTGTTTTTCTTGTGTCTATTTCTATTCCTGACGCTCTTGCCATAGGACCTACTGCGCCAAGACGGTTAGCGTCCTCTTTAGTCAGTATGCCTACACCTTTAAGACGGGTTTCAACGCTGTAATCGTTAAGAAACGTTTTTGTAACAGCTTTTAAATCTTTTTCCATTGAGTTGAAAATATCAACAAAACTTTTAAGCATAGCGCTGTCCATATCACGAAGAACACCGCCTATCTTGTTTACGGAAAAGATTACACGTCCGCCTGTTGAGGCTTCAAACATATCAAGGACTTTTTCTCTCATTCTCCAGCACTGCATAAACAACGCATCAAAACCAAATGCGTCTGCCAAAAGTCCAAGCCAAAGAAGATGAGAATGAATACGGCTCATTTCTCCCCATATTGTGCGGAGAAATTCGGCTCTTTCGGGAATTTCGGCGTCAAATATGCGCTCTATTGACTCACAGTAGCACATACCGTGCTTAAACGAACAGATACCGCAAATTCTCTCAATAACATACTGATAGTCGTTAAAATCTCTTTTGTCGGCAAGTCCCTCAAGTCCTCTGTGAACAAAGCCGATAGAGGGGATAGCCTCAATTACCTTTTCATCTTCTAAAACAAGATCAAGGTGAATAGGCTCCGGAAGTACGGGATGCTGCGGTCCAAAAGGAACTATTGTTCTTTCACCCATTATTCAGTTGCCCCCTCTTCTTTTTTTACTATTTTTACAGCGTCCTTGATTTCCTTTTTGAAAGGTGTCTTAACAGGAATTCTGTAAAGCTTGTCCTGAAAATCAGGATTAATGGATTTTATCTTTACTCCGAAAAGTTCTTTCATCTCATTTTCAAAAAGCATTGCGGATGGATAAAAATCTGATATTGTGTTAATTTCCTCGTCAATATCTACTTTAACCTTATAATTTTCAAAGTCATAGTCCCGCACAACAGAATAAATTAATTCGTTGTAACCTTCAAAGGCTGTTGCACAAATCTGTGCCAAGCGATAACCTGCCCTTTGTTTTTCCAGCATTATTTTGTAGAGGTCCTGAATATTGTCAAGGTATTCAAAAACATATTCTTCTCTCATTTGTTGTTTGCCTCCCTCAATTTTTTGCTTTTTTCTTCCAAAAGGTCAAGCGATTTTACAACGCCGTCAATAATTGATTCGGGTCTTGCGGCACAGCCGGGAACATATATGTCAACGGGAATAACCTTGTCGACTCCGCCTAAAATGTTGTAACAATCCTTGAATACGCCGCCGTTGCAGGCACAAATACCGATAGCACAAACTACTTTTGGCTCTGTCATTTGTTCATAAAGCTGTTTAACTACGTCTTTGTTCTGGTCGTTTACCGCGCCTGTAATCAAAAGAATATCGGCGTGTTTCGGATTTCCTGTATTTATAACGCCGAAGCGTTCAACATCATATAAAGGAGTTAAGCAGGCAAGCACCTCAATGTCGCAGCCGTTACAGCTTGTGCCGTCGTAGTGCATTATCCAAGGTGATTTTTTTACGTCAGACATTGCTTATAACACTCCTTTCATAATAACCTCAAGGATAAATACGTTAAGAGCACCGATAATGATGGTAGTTATCCAAGAGTTTTTAAACATTGTTTTCCATTTCATTCTTGCGTTTGTGTTGTCTACAAGAATAAGCACAAAATAGGTGATTGAAACTGCAACAAGGGCAATAAAGATTGTCCACCAGTTTGCATTAAGGAAGAACAGTGCAACTACACCCATAAGAAATACGTTTTCATACCAGTGGGCAATTTCCACAAGGCCGAACATCTCGCCTGAAAACTCTGTTGTAATACCTTTTACCATTTCCTGATGAGCGTGGTGGCTTGTGGCAAGGTCAAATGGGTGCTTTCTAAGCTTAATTGTAAGGATAAATACAAATCCCACAAAAACACCCGGAAGTGTAATGATTGCAGGGAGATTATCGCTCATAATTATCTCCCTAACCTTAAAGGTGCCTGTTGACAGGTAAAAACCTACTGCTGTAAGCAATACCATAGGCTCATAAGCAAGCATCTGTACCATTTCTCTGTTTGCGCCCATATTTGCGTAAGGCGAATGGCTGCTGGTAGCGGCAAGTACAAGAAAAAGGTTTGCCGTTGTAAGTGAGAAAAATACAAGAAGCAGGTCAAATCCTCCAAAGAACAGGCAGCCTGTGAAAATAACAAAAATAAGGAAAGTCAAAAGATAGAAAATCTGAACGTGGTTAACATATACCGTTTCTTTCTTCAGAAGCTTTGATACATCATAAAACGGCTGTAAGATGGGGGGACCCTGTCTGCCTTGCATACGGGCTGTAATTTTTCTGTCAATGCCGGACATAATTCCGCCCATAAAAGGTGCTATCAGTATATATGCAACAATACATAAAACAATCTTAATAGTTGATGACATTATAAAGCACCTCCTACTGCAATTACCATTATTGCCACAATTAAAAGAGTGGAGAGTATAACGGCGGGTTTCCAAAGCTTTTCAACACCGAATAAATCTTCCATATACCAGTTTGAAAGGAAGAAACGTTTTTTCTCACCCATTGAATCAATATAGTTCATCTGGTCTCCGGCGTTTACACCGTTGATGTAACGTGGAGCTTTTTTGTAGCTGGCACGTCTTGCAGAAAACCAAGATGCCAACGGAATTACAAAGATAAGAATGAGCATAATCATCATAATGATTATGTTGTCATCGGTGATAACCTGATAAGCGTTGTGATATACGTGGTGAATATAAGGAATGATTACATCTCTTGAAAGCATAGGGAATATAAAGCAAAGAACGGTCATTGCAACTGAATGTATAAGTATTGAAAACCACTGATTTGCACTTGTAGTGTTCTTAGCCTTAACATCGTTGGTTTTTGAAGCAAGCACTGTTGCCATCCACTTCATCCAGTAGAACAGTGTTGTAGCACTGCCGAAGCATACGCAAAGAAGAAGGATAATTGAGCCGTTGTCAATAAATGCCTTGAGGGCAGCCCATTTTGAAATAAGCATACCAAACGGAGCAAGGAACATTCCTGCAATACCTATAACAAGAGTCCAAGCAAGATATGGATGACGTCTTACTAAACCGTGCATCGTTTCAATATTCCTTGAGCCTGTTGAGTTTTCAATAGCGCCAACTGTCTGGAACAAAAGAGATTTTGAAACAGCGTGGAAAATGAGAAGGAATATACCTGCCCATACTGTCTCGAGCGCTCCCACTCCGGCACAGGCGGTAATAAGACCAAGGTTTGAAATTGTGGAATAAGCAAGAACTTTTTTGCCGTCGCTGACTGTAATTGCAAGCATAGAGAGAATAAGGAAAGTGATTCCTCCGATAAGGCTGACCATAGTGCCTGCAAAAGTACCGGCAAGAATAGGAGAAAGCCTTAAGAGAAGATATACGCCTGCTTTAACCATTGTGGCACTGTGAAGAAGTGCTGACGATGGTGTAGGGGCAACCATAGCGCCCAACAGCCATTTTGAAAACGGCATCTGAGCACTTTTAGTGAGTGCGGCAAAAGAAAGCATAATTGCAGGAATTATAACTATGTTTCCGTCGCACAATATAAGGCTTTGTATATCTGTTACGTTAAATTTAACACCTGATGCAATAATTGCAACTGCAAAACCGCATCCGCCAAGCAGGTTCATCCATAAAGCTTTGAAACTGTTATGGATAGCTTCAGGAGTTCTTGTGTAGCCGATAAGCAGGAATGAAATTACGCTGGTGATTTCCCAGAAGAAGTACATCCAAATAAGACTGTTTGAAAAAACAAGTCCGAACATTGCACCTAAAAATACATACATAAGTGCAAAAAAATAACACCGTCTGTCTTTAAACTCCGTATGGTGATGGTGGTAATCTTTCATATAGCCGCAGGCATAAACTGTTATCAGAGTGCCTACAATAGCAACTATCAGTACCATAATTACTGTAAGCTGGTCAACGTATACCTTATGCACTTCTTGGTGAGGAGCGTATCCCCCAAGCTCATACCAAAGTACTGCAACTGTCTGCACTATGGAAAGGGCGGCTGCATAGTATTGCTTATACTTGAAGCTAAGCACGGTAATAAGTGCCATCAGAAAAATTTCCACGCCCATCATTGCGTAGTCAACCGTTTGCGTTTTTGCAAAATACATTAAAGGCTGTGAGCCGTTCATAAAGAATTTAGCAGCAAATGTTACCGCAAGACCGATTAAAACAGCACTGCTTGTATAGGTAACAATTTGTCTGAAAACGTTGCTCTTTCCAACGCTCAGAAGCAGGGCGCTGAGAAATGGAACGCCGATAAGTATAATGATCAAATATTCCATTCAATCATCCTCCTCAAAAGACATAAAATATGTTGTAAATATAACCCGTATTATAATAACACTATATCAACAAGCGGTCAATAATTATGCTCAATTTGTGCCAAATTTTTCGGCATAAAAATATGCAATGTTACAAATTGTCATACTTTGTAACTTTTTTTAAATAAACGTGTTGATTTTTAAAATTTCTAATGTTATATTTGATTTGTGATGAGATGATTGAGCAATCAATTTGGAGATATGTTTTATGCAGAAGAAGATCAGAATTTATACCCTTGTCATCATAGCTGTTGTGCTGGCAATTTCTGCAGTTTTGATTTATATTGTCGACGGAAATCAGATAGATAATGTTAAGGCTGCGTCGGTGACGCAAAGCACAAGCTCTTCCATTTCTCTTAAATGGAAAAAGGTGCACAAGGCACAGGGATACAAAATTTATAATATTGATGAAAAAGAGGGAAAAGCGGACCTTATTGCAGAGGTAAAAGGCGGTGAAAACTGTTCCTATGAGATGAAAGACGTTGTTGCAGGAACAGTTTACAGAATAAAAGTTACGGCGTACAAAACCTTCGGCAAAAAGCTTATTGAAAGTCAGCAGGGAGAAGTATTTACTGCATATTCAACGCCGCAAACTCCCGAAATTGCGGTAAGCTCTGAAAATGAAGGACTTTTAAACGTAAAGTGGGATGAACAGGAAAACGCTGAAGGCTATCTTGTTGAGTATTCAAAAAACGAGGATTTCAGTGATTCAAAAACAACTGAAACAGAAAAAAACCGTTTTGTAGAAAAGGAGCTTAAACCAAAGGATACTTATTTTGTAAGGTGCTGTTCTTATATAACAGTAGACGGTAAACTTGTTTACAGTCAGTGGAGCGAAACAAAGTCAACGGAAATCAGGGACAGAATACTGATGGATGAAAATATTGACCCTAAAAAACCGATGATTGCGTTAACTTTTGACGATGGCCCCGGTTATTATGACGGCAACAACAGCTGCAGCACCGAAAGAATATTAGACGTGCTTGAAAAGCATAACGCCAAAGCTACTTTCTTTATGTGTGCTTCAAGAATAAACAGCTCAAATGAGGATTTGCTGAAAAGGGAAGTAAAGCTTGGGTGCGAGCTTGGAAATCATACATACGACCATAAGAATTACGGAAAAAATGTTAAACCTTCTGACATTTCAAAATGCAGTAACGCAATTAAAGAGGTAACAGGGGAAAAGCCTACTGTGTTTAGATGTCCCGGCGGAATAATGTCAAAGGAAATTCAAAGAGAATGTGAAAAGGAAAATATGCCTATTGCATACTGGTCTGTTGATACTGAAGACTGGAAATCAAAGAACGCTAAATCGGTAGTCAAGATAGCGACGTCTCAAGCGTTTGACGGCGCAATTATCCTTATGCACGACATTTATCCGTCTACTGCCGACGCTGTGGAAAAAATTGTTCCTATGCTGATTAAAGAAGGTTATCAGCTTGTTACCGTAAGCGAGCTGATTGCATATAAAAACGACGGAGAAGCGCCAAAGGCAGGACAGCAGTACGTTAACGCAACCAAAATTAATAATAACACATAAAAAAATCCACGGCTTAGCCGTGGATTTTATGTTTTATAATACAGCGTTTAAGAATTGTTTTAGTCTTGGGTCTTTAGGGCTGTTGAAAAGTTCTTCGGGAGGGGCGTCCTCAACAATATAACCGTCTGCCATAAAGAGAACTCTGTCTGCAACCTCTCTTGCAAATCCCATTTCGTGAGTCACAACAACCATTGTCATACCGTCGTTTGCCAGGTCTTTCATAACCTTTAAAACCTCTCCTACCATTTCCGGGTCAAGAGCAGAGGTAGGTTCGTCAAAAAGCATAACCTTTGGATTCATAGCCAGGGAACGAACAATGGCGGCTCTCTGCTTTTGTCCGCCTGAAAGCTGGCTGGGATAAGCGTCTGCCTTATCTCCCAAACCTACTAAATCAAGGAGTCTTAAAGCCTCTTTTTCAGCCTCCTCCTTGCTTTTCAGTTTAAGTTTAACAGGAGCAAGAGTGATGTTGTTTTTTATTGTAAGGTTGTTAAAAAGGTTAAAGTGCTGAAACACCATTCCCATCTGTTGTCTAACCTTGTTTACATTGCATTTTTTGTCGGTTATTAGCTGGTCCTCAAACCAAATCTCACCGTCCGTGGGAGTTTCAAGAAGATTGAGGCATCTTAAAAAGGTGCTTTTGCCCGAGCCTGAAGGACCGATAACAACAATTTTTTCGCCCTGATGAATTTCATAATCAACGCCTTTTAAAACTTCATTGTCACCGAAGCTTTTTTTCAGATTACAAACTCTTATCACTTTTTCTCAAGCCCCTTTCCATAACCTTGATTGCCATACTGATAACAAACACGATTACTATATAAATCAAAGCCATAACGAGATACGGCACCATAAATTCATAGCTGTTTGAGCCGATTCTGTTAAATGCTACATACAGGTCTGTTGCACCTACAAAGCTTACAACGGAGGTTTCCTTGATAAGAGCAATAAACTCGTTGCCGAGAGTGGGAAGTATGTTTTTAACAGCTTGAGGGATGATGATTTTCATCATTGTAGTTCCGTAGCTCAAGCCCACTGCTCGTCCGCCTTCCATCTGTCCTACGTCAACAGACAAGATTCCCGCACGCATTATTTCTGAAATGTAAGCACCTGAATTCATACCGAAAACAATAACCGCAACTGCAACAGAGTTCATTCTCACGTCTAACAGCGGCATCATTACATAGTAGAATACAAGAAGCTGAACAACGATAGGCGTTCCTCGAAACAGACTTACGTAAAAACTGCAAATTCCGTTAAAAAACTTTACAACGGGATTGGTTTTCGGCAAAACGCGCACAGTGGCGATTATTGTGCCGATTACAATACCGATGAGAAGACCGATAACCGCAATATAAGCTGTGTTTTTCAAGCCTAATAATACAGTTTTGTAGCCGTCGTGGTTTATAAAATACTCAATAAAGGTTTGTATTTTCTTGTCGAAATTCCCCATAGAAACACCTAACTTCCATCAAAACATAATCTGTTAAGTAAAAAGCATTATCTAAACAGAACAAAAAGGTGTAAAACAATTTTACACCGCAAAAAAAACAGTATCACAAGAATAATATAGCCTCACCCAAATTAATGGGTGAGGTTATGCTTATATTCGTTTAATTAAGCAACAGCGTTAATAGCAGTTGTGATTGCAGCTGCAGGAGCAGCGTCGATGATAACGTAATTTACGCCGCCGTTAATAAGGTCCTGAACGGCAAGAGAACCGTTTGAATAACCTACGAATGTTGCTTTAAGACCGGCAAATCCGAGTCCCTCGCTGCCCTCTACGTAGGACTGACCTGTTGTACCGTTTTGACCGCCGATATTTACTGTTGAGTCAAATCCGTTAAGAATAGCCTCAACGTCCTCCTTAGTTTTGCAGTTGTCAAATGTTGTGTCGTCGCCCTTAACGATGAGCTTTTGTGATGCTGAATAGTAAGAGTCGGTGAAATTAACCATTTCTGCACGCTCTTCACTTACGGTAAGGCCTGCCATAGCGATGTCGCACTTCTTCTGCTGTACTGAAGTAACAACAGAGTCAAAGTTCATATCCTTGATAACAAGCTCTTTGCCCAGTTTGTCAGCAAGCATTTTTGCGATTTCCATATCGATTCCGTAGAAGCTGTCGCCCTTTTTGTATTCAAAAGGCTCAAATTCAGCATTTGTAGCAACGATAAGCTGGTCTTTTGAAGCGTCTTCAGCTGCTGATGTTACTGCAACAGGCTCGCCGTCACCGAAATAACGGTTGCAAACTTCTTCAAACTGACCGTTTTCCTTGATTTCCTTGATGAATGCGTTTACATCCTCAAGAAGCTCAGGCTGTGTCTTGTCAACGCCGAAAGCGTACTCTTCGTTTGAAAGTTCAATGTCGATAACCTTAACTTTAGCTTCTGTTGCTTCACCGCCGTTTGAGCAAGCTGCAAAACAGGTTGCAATTAATGAAACAGCAAGAACTGAAACTAAAATTTTCTTAATAGTTTTCATTATGTATTCCTCCAAAAAATATTGTAAATACGGGCTGTCGCCCTTGCTTAAAGTAATTTATCATATAAAATGTATAAAGTCAACAAAAAAAGAGAATTTACCGCATATTTATACTTAAAATGTATGTTTTAGTCGGCGTTTGCAAGCCACTCGTATTCAGGTACATAAATTCTTGTTTTGTCCCACGGATCGCCGTCAAGGTGGCGGATAAGCCATACATAATACATTTCAAAGCCCGGAGCGGTTACCTGCTGGTGAGCATTACCGCCTCTGATACAAAGACAGCTTCCGCTTTCTGTTTTGTACGGGGTATCTCCCTCAAAACCGGCACCGAAACCTTCAGGGTGATCAAATTGATAGTAATAAACTTCAGGCTGCGGGTGGTGGTGAGGCGGATAGCTTGACCATCTGCCCGGCTGGTTAAATACTTCGCCCATTACCATATTTGAGTACGGAGCATTGTCAAGATCAAACATTGTAGATACGATTCTGTGACCCGTTCCGTTCCACTGTCCTTTGCCGAATTCTTGGTAAAGACAGTTATCAGGGTTGTAAAAAACAGGTTCCCATTCTTTTTCGTTGTCAGTAATCTGAACAAGTATTTCGCTGTCCTCAAGAGCCGTTACAACAGCCTTTGTGGATTTGCAGAAGTGAACTGCATAAGGTGTCTTTTGAAAATGGTTTTCCCTTTTGCAGTTTTCGTCTATTTTTCCGTCGGCTACATTGAAATTAACGTTGCCGGAAAGAAGAAGAATTGCGCATTCGTCGTTTTTAAAATCGGCGTTGTATTTTTCTCCTTTTGCAAGTCTATATACGTAAATATCCATAAGCATATCGGAATTTACGCCGTTTCTCTCGCAAAGAGTTTTTTTTGAACCGTTTTCCCATTGTGGTTTGAATAGCATTTTTAAGATCCCCTTAATTTTAATTGTGCATTTATGCTCTAAAATTATACTACAGTCAGCGCCTAAAAGTCAATTACACATAGTAATAAATAAAGTCAACAAATTGTTATTGAAAAATAACTGCTGTTAAGTTAAAATATAAGTAGAACTGTGAAACGGGGGTATAATTATGGAACGTCTGAAAAACTATCAGCTTGAGCATACCACTCCCGAAGCCTGCGGAGTGGACAGTAAGGTGCTTACTGCTTTTTTAAACGAGGTTAGGGAAAAGGGTCTTGACTTACATAGCTTTACAGTGGTAAGACACGATAAAGTCTGCGCCCAGGGCTTCTTTAAGCCTTACAGCGCCGATATGCCTCACGTTCTTTACTCTATGAGTAAATCTGTTACCTCCACGGCAATAGGTTTTGCAGTAAGTGAGGGACTTCTTAATCTTAACGACAGGGTGGCAAAATTTTTCCCGGAATACATAATGAGCAAACGTCCGTTTAACAGAATGCTTACCATAAGAATGCTTTTAACTATGCACAGTGATAAGCTTATTACCGTGTTTGACGAAAAAGGCGGGAAGGACTGGATTTCCAATTTCTTAAGTGCAACGTTCCTTCTTCCTCCTAATACAAAATTTAATTATATCTCAGAAAATACCTTTATGCTGTCTGCTATTCTCACAAAGGTTACGGGAATGAGTATGGTTGACTATCTGTATCCGAGAATTTTTCAGCCGCTGGGAATTGAAAAACCGTTTTGGGAAAGCGACGGCGCAGGCAACAATGCAGGCGGCTGGGGTCTTTATATGAAAAGTGAGGACCTTGCCAAATTCTTTTTACCGTATATTCACGGCGGAAAATGGATTGACGGCACCCAAATTATCCCTGAACTGTGGGTTAAAGAGGCTACAAGAAAACAGGTTAATTCCGTAAACGACGGATATATTGATAATATGGTTGGATACGGCTATCAGTTTTGGCGAAATCCCATTGCCAACAGTTACAGAGCTGACGGCCTTTTCGGTCAAAGGTGCTTTATGTTCCCTGATTATGACGCTCTTGTTGTGCTTAATTCAGGCGAGGCAGAGGATTATAAGCTGATGAAAGTGTTTTGGGAGTATTTTCCAAATTGCTTTGGCTATGAGCCTTTGCCCGAAAATAAGCAGGCTTATCAGGAATTTCTTGATACGGTTGAAAATTGTCACGTGGCAGATTTGGAAAAAACACAGCGTAACCGTGAGCTTGAGGAAAAAATTTCAGGCAGATTGATAAAGCTTAAAACAAGTCAGCTCGTTTCGGTAGTTAGTATTACAATTACCCAAATGCTTTACAATAAACCCGGCGAAATCAACGAAATGATGTTTACTTTTGACGATGATAAGCTGGAGTTTTACTGGAAAGAAAAGGATTACGAAAATACTATTGAGGTTGGGCTTGACGGCGATTACAGAATGTCTGAAATCACTCTTGCTGATTTGCATTATCACGCATACTCCAAGGCATCGTGGCAGGATGACGGCTCTCTCGTTTTGTGGATAAGACCTATTGAAACGGCTCACGTAAGAAAATATGTTTTCCATTTCAGAGATGACGGTACAGTTAAGGTTATTAATGATATGACCCCGAGACTTGAGGATTTGGTGGTTTATTATCTTACCTTTACAGGTAATCCCGTAAAAGGCGATTTAAGTGAGGAGGCAGTAAAAGCCACTGTCAAAGCGCTGGGAATACCGTTTATTGAGCCTGATTTTAAAGGTGTTTTTGCAGACACTATTCAAGATGAAGAAAAGAATAAAGAATAAAGAAAAGCTGAAGCATTTAAGCTTCAGCTTTTTTATTGCTCTTTAAGTTCAAGGCATATGTTTTTGTATTCCTGTGAAAATACACTTCCCTTATTCCAAATAAAAGTAAAATTATGTTCCATACTAAAATCTTTTAATTCAATTTCTTTAAGAACGCCTGACTGTATTTCTTTTTCCACCGCCGCCTTATAGAGAAATGAAATTCCGCAGTCCTCTTTAAGCAGGTTTACAATCAACTGTGTGTTGTCTGCCTGTACGTAGTGGTCAAAATCAGAAATGCTGATATTTTTAACCGAAAGACTTTTTTCAAGAATATCTCTTGTACCCGAACCCTTTTCACGTACTATAAGCCGCTGGGGCAAAAGGTCGTGAATACGCTTAGGCTCTTTATCAAAGCGGTGGGATACGTGGCAAACGGGTATGTACTTTTCGTTTTTCATTACAAGCATATCAAATAGTTTAAAGTCAAAGTTACCTTCTACAAGAGCCAAGTCAAGACTGCCCTGAAGAAGTTCGCCGCACAGGCTCGCTGTGTTTGCAAACCTGATATTAATATCCGTTTCGGGATGATTTTTTAAGTATTTGGCAAGAGGCTTTTCTATGACAAATTCACCAATAGTCATAGTTACGCCTATATTAAGTACTTTCTTTTTTTTATCGGCGTCTTGCATACGCTTTTTAACGGTGCTTTCGTCGTTTCTTATTACCGTCATTGCGTTAAGCAGCGTTTCTCCTGCGGGGGTTAATATTATTTTTTTGCCGTTTCTTTCAAACAGGGGAGCGCCGTAATGTTTTTCAAGATACTGGATATGCTGTGATACTGCAGGCTGGGTGATATGAAGTTCTTCTGCTGCAGCGGTAAAATTCATATTTTTGCATACACTTAAAAAGGTATAAATTCTGAAATCAAGCATACTGCACCTCCTAAAACAGTAACTATCATAACATAAAATTATTGATATATCAATATAAATAATTTTTCATTTTGATTTAGTTGATGTATAATGCATATAGAAATTAATGGAAAGCGGTAATAGAAATGAATGTAGTTAAAAAATATGCTCCGGGAATACTGCTTTGTTTGGCTATTGCAGTTCCTTCTTGGTTTTTGGGAACGGCGTTTCCGATTATCGGTGGGGCAGTAATTGCCATTTTAGCAGGTATGGTGATTACTCTGTTAATTAAAAATAAAACAGCATTTGAAAACGGCATAAAATTTACGTCTAAAAAAGTTCTCCAATGGGCAGTAGTTCTTTTAGGTTTTGGTATGGACCTTAACGTTGTGCTTGAAACAGGTAAGCAGTCTTTGCCGATTATAATTTGCACAATATCAACATCACTCATAATCGCCTTTCTTCTTAACAAGGCTATGAAAATGCCTTCAAAGGTGGCGACTCTTATCGGCGTCGGCTCATCAATATGCGGAGGATCTGCTATTGCCGCAACTGCTCCCGTTATTGACGCAGACGAAGAAGAGGTGGCACAGTCAATATCTGTTATCTTTCTTTTCAACGTTCTTGCCGCACTCCTTTTTCCGTCTTTCGGTCAGTTAATAGGGTTTGACACAACGTCTGGCGAGGCTTTCGGCGTATTTGCAGGAACGGCAGTTAATGATATGTCATCTGTTACCGCTACCGCTTCCACTTGGGACGGACTTTTCAATTTGGGTTCTGCTACTCTTGACAAAGCGGTTACCGTAAAAATGACAAGAACTCTTGCCATTATTCCTATCACCCTTGTGCTTGCATTTATCCGCACGAAAAAAGAAAAGAACAGCGGGGCAGGCAAAGTTGATTTTAAAAAGATTTTTCCGTTTTTTATTTTATTCTTCATTGCCGCTTCAATAATTACCACTATCGCCGTAAGCAACGGAGTATCTGCCGACGTGTTTGACCCTCTCAAAACCTTGAGCAAATTCCTTATCGTAGTTGCAATGGCGGCAATAGGTATGAATACAAATATCGTAAAGCTTGTTAAGAGCGGAGCAAAGCCCATTCTTTTAGGATTTTCCTGCTGGGTGGGAATTACAGGAGTAAGCCTTATTCTTCAACACGTAATGGGAATATTTTAACAGTAGAATCCCATAAAAAAAGGTCACTGATTAAATATCAGTGACCTTTTTGTTGTTCTTCGTCTTCCTCTTTTACAGGATATTTTAAGTCCTCTTTAGTCCAGTTTTCAATAACTTTTAAAAATGATTTTGCCTCTTCCTTTGCCTGTGCAAGATTGTGGTCAAGGCAGTTGCCGCATTCTTTTGGTGATGCACCGGGTACAACTCCCCAAAAATCAGCTATAAACTTAAAAGCCTCTTTTATCAGGTTGATGGTGTATCCGTCGCTTAAGCTTCTTGTAAGAAAATAAAAACCTGTTCTGCAACCCATAGGACCGAAATAAATTATATTGTCCCCGAACTCTGTGTTCCTTACATAAGTGGCAAAAAGATGCTCAATAGTGTGTATTGCGGCGTTTGTCATAACAGGCTCTCTGTTAGGCTCTCTCATTCTTATATCGTAGGTAGTGATATCATCATCGATTCTGCTGATATATATGCCTTTTGTGAGAATGTTGTGGTCTATCTGAAAGCTTGGAATAGTTTTCATTATGTTTCAACTCCTGTCAGAAATGATTTGTCGCAGGTAACCTCTTTCATAGAACTGCCGCAGTTAAAGGCGCGGATAATTTCAAGCGAAAAATCTTTTGCCTGTTCAAAAAGTTCCTCAAAGCTTTTGTTGCTTTTTATGTCGGCAGTAGGGTATACCCACAGTCCGTTATCTATGTTACCATATTTTTTTGATTTTTCCAAGTCCCTGGGACGAATAAGCGCTGTAAATTTAAAATTATGAGTAATGGGAGCAACGGCAGTTTCAAACGGCGTCAAAATCGCCTTTTTAATCCCTGTTTTGTCAAGGGTTACCTGCTGAACGTACTTGGTGTCGCTTATTGCAGTTGCAATCTGTTTTTCACTTACTTTAATGTTATACATATCAGGCAGTATTTTTGTGTAAAGACGTCCGATTTCTCCGGTAATTTCAGGATTTGTACTTACAGTTTTTGAAATGTCGTATTTGTGGGGATTTTCAATACCCATTCGCTTGTTCAGCAGCAGGTTGTCCATAGAAAATTCAATAGAATTGTGAACAGAGTGAGGATTTAAAAAAGGATTTTTACCTGTTATTTTGTTTTGCAGACTGTAAACGTAAGGATGACAAGTGCTGTCAAGAGCGTAGTGCATTATAAAGCCGTAAGTGTAGGAAAGAGCCAAATCCGTGTCCCTTGAGTTTTCACAGTATCGCCTCATATTTTCAAGAATTACTGACGGTTTTGTTCTGTGCATTTTAGAGCCCAGGCTTGCCATCGGCCTACCGATAAGCCAAGGAAATATTCTTGCAAAAAAGAATATATCAGGTCCTTGAGCTCCAATAAACAGGGCGTCTTTGCTTACTTTGCAGTCAGAAATTTTTTCAAGTTCGTTTGTCAGTTCTTTTGCAAAAATGTAGTGAGATGAAAACGCTGGCATTATATCAGTCCTTTAAAATCCTGCGGAAAATCGCAGTCAACAGTAATGTTTTTTTCTGTAACAGGGTGGATAAATCTAATAGTTTTACAGTGAAGAGCCTGTCTGTTAATCTGAGCAGTATCTCCTCCATAAAGAGTATCCCCCAAAAGAGCGTGGCCTATGTGGGACATATGTACTCTTATTTGGTGGGTTCTTCCTGTTTCAAGTTTAAATTTAACAAGAGTGTTTTTGCCGTTGCTTTTTACGGCTTTCCAGTGGGTAACAGCTCTTTCTCCTTTTTCGCTGACAGTTCTTTTGATTATGCTGTCTCCCTCTCTTGCAATAGGCAGATTAACGGTGCCGTTTTCTTCCACCGCTCCTTGGCATACGGCATAGTAATCCTTTTCAATTTTTCCTGCCAGCTTGCAGGCTGCAAGCTCGTTTTTTGCAATCAACACAAGCCCGCTGGTATCTCTGTCCAATCTGTAAACTGCGCGAAAAGCGTTGTCATCGTCCATATAACAGGCGGCAACGTTGGCAAGAGTGTCGCCTTGGTGATTTCTGCTTTCATGAACGGGCATTAGGGGAGGCTTGTTTAAAACAATAATATCCTCGTCGTTATATGCTACCGAAACATTATTGTTTTCAAGTTTTTTCGGCATTTTTCCTTTGCTCGCAATAACTATTTTAAGCGTATCACCTGTATAAACTTTTTCAATCGTTCTTGCAAATTCGCCGTTTAGAGTTATACCGTTTTCACTTTGTTTAAGTTTCGTCAAAAGGGCAGAGGATACGCCGAAATCCCGCAGAAAATCTCTGATCTGTCTGCCGTGGTCCTTATCAGTTATTTTAAATTCAATTTCTCTCATAGTAAAAAAATAACAGTCCCTGTAAAAAGGGACTGTCTTAATTATTTGTTAGTCAACCTTAACGATCCAGCCCATATCGTCAGGCTTTGTGCCGAACTGAATACCGGTAAGTGTATCGTAAAGCTTTTGTGTAACCTCTCCGGTTTTGAAACCGTTGATTTCAACTGAATCTCCCTCATATGTAAGTCCGCCTACAGGGCTGATTACAGCGGCAGTACCTGTGCCGAATACCTCTTCAAGTCTGCCTGTTTTTGCAGCGTCCATAATGAAATCAATAGTAAATCTTTCTTCGTGAACCTTGTAGCCCCAAGCTTTGAGAAGCTCGATGCAGCTCATTCTTGTAATACCGGGAAGAACAGTGCCTACTGTAGGAGCGGTGTAAATCTCGCCGTCAACCTTGAACATAATGTTCATAGAGCCAACTTCCTCAACATATTTTCTCTCTACGCCGTCAAGCCAAAGAACTTGTGAGTAACCAAGCTTGTGAGCTTTTTCAGAAGCGATGATGGAAGCAGCGTAGTTACCGCCGCACTTAATGTATCCTGTTCCGCCGGGAGTAGCACGTACATACTCGTCCTCAACATAGATTTTAACAGGGTTCATACCTTCCTCATAGTAAGCGCCTGAAGGTGAGCAGATAATGATAAATTTATATTCGTCAGAAGCCTTAACGCCTAAAACAGGCTCGGTTGCAATGGTAAAAGGTCTGATATAAAGGCTTGTGTCAGGTTCGCTTGGAACCCAGTCCTTTTCAACGCTTACCAAAGCCCTAACAGCCTCAACAAAATCCTCAACAGGAATTTGAGGAATACAAAGTCTGTCGTGTGTAGAATTAAGTCTTTCACCGTTTTTATCAGGTCTGAAAAGCTGAACATCACCCTGTGGAGTTCTGTAAGCCTTTAAGCCCTCAAAGCATTCCTGGGCATAGTGAAATACAAGAGCAGAAGGGTCAAGCTCAAGAGGCTGGTAAGGAATTATTCTGGCATCGTGCCAGCCCTTGCCGGTCTTGTAGTCCATTACGAACATATGGTCCGTAAAGATGTGACCGAAACCAAGCTTTCCTTCAGGCTTTGCCTTAGGAGTAGATGTGAGTTCGTATTTGATTTCCATTTTTATATTACCTCTTTTATAATGAATTGCATAATTAATAGCTAAACGAAACGATAATACCGCCGTCTGCGGCATAAAGTGAGTTAAGTCCCGATGCTTTTAGAATAGTTACATTGCCGAAATTCATTTTTGCACTGATTTTATCTGCCACAAGTTTTGCTCTATCCTCACAGCATACGTGGGCTATTACCAGAGTTTCTCTGCTTACGTCTTTTCCGTCAAGCTTTTCTGCCATAAAGTTTGCCATTTTTGTGAGGGCACGGTTAATTGTCAAGTCCTGCCCTGCAAGGGAAATATTTCCTTCCTCGGTTCTTTTACAAACAAGCTTTACTCTGATTTTTTCAAGAAGAGTTGCAGCAAGAGCAAAAAGTCTGCCGTTATTTTTAAGTACGTCAAGAGACTCAAGGCAGAAATAAAGTTCCGTATGATTTACTATATAATCCTCGACAGTATCTACAACCTGCTTGAATTCAGCTCCGCTGTCTGCAAGATTCTTTATTTTCTGAGCTACAATAGTCTCAAGTCCCGACGTTGCACGGGAGTCGAATACGTGAATGTTCTTTGTATCGCCGTATTCTTCCTCGTAAAGTGCCTTTCCCTGAAGAGCGCTGTTATAAGTACCGCTGAGCTTTGAGGTTATAGTGAGAACATAAATGTCATCATAATCGCCCTCATAAGCCTGTTTGAAAGCTTCGGGGGACGGACAGGCAGATTTGCCAACTACCGACGATTCTCTTGTGCGTCTGATAAAGTCGTCCTGATCAAAGTTTTCGTCGTCAAAAATACGGTAATCACCGATTTCAAGAGTAAGAGGAACAACCTGAAGATTATCCCATTTTTTCATATCCTGCGTTAAATCACAACAGCTGTCTACGACAATTTTGTAACTCATAAGCTGCACCTCGAAATTTGATATGTATAATTATACTCTTTTCCAGTCACATAGTCAATAAATAAGGTGGAAATAAAAGACATAAAACAGGTAAAAAGTCCTAAGATTATTCGCTTATGTAATCGAGAGCCTTTCTTATCTGCATCTCAACGCTTTTTTTGCTGGGACCGCCTGTTACCAGCCTGTCGTTTACGCATTTTTCAAGGTTGATTGCCGTGTATACCTGATCGTCAAAAATTTCGCACACTTTCTGATACTCGCTTAAGGGTAAAGTTTCAAGAGTAAGTCCTTTGTCTATGCAGATTGCCACAAGTTCACCTGTTGCCTTGTATGCGTCTCTGAATGGCAGTCCTTTTCCTACAAGGTAGTCGGCGCAGTCAGTAGCGTTAATAAATCCTTTTGCCGCTGCGTTTCTCATATTGTCCTTGAGCACTGTCATTGTGTCAATCATAGGAGTAAAAGCGTTAAGGCACATTTTAACTGTGTCAACGGCGTCAAAAATAGCTTCCTTATCTTCCTGCATATCCTTGTTGTATGCAAGGGCAATACCTTTCATTACGGTAAGTAAGGCAGTCAAATCGCCGAAAACTCTTCCGCTTTTGCCTCTTACAAGTTCTGCAATGTCGGGATTTTTCTTTTGGGGCATTATGCTTGAGCCTGTGGAAAAAGCGTCGTCAAGCTCAATGAACTTAAATTCCCAGGAACACCACATAATAATCTCTTCGCTGAATCTTGAAAGGTGCACCATAACCAAAGACAACGCGCTTGCAAGTTCAATGCAAAAATCTCTGTCCGATACGCCGTCAAGACTGTTACTGCTTACATCGTCAAATCCCAAAAGCTCTGCCACCATATTTCTGTCAAGAGGGTAGGTGGTACCTGCCAAAGCGCCGCTGCCTAAAGGAAGTATATTCATTCTCTTTTTTACGTCTTTAAGCCTGTCCAAATCTCTGCAAAACATAGAGCAGTAAGCAAGAAGGTGGTGAGCAAAGGTGATAGGCTGGGCACGCTGAAGATGAGTGTATCCTGGCATAATCGTATCCTTGTTTTCCTCTGCTTTTAAGCATAAAACCTTGATAAGCTCTTTAAGTTTCTCGCTTATCTCGTCAATCTCTTTTTTCAGCACCATTCTTATGTCAAGAGCGACTTGGTCGTTTCTCGACCTTGCGGTATGGAGTCTTTTGCCTGTCTGACCAAGCCTTGCAGTGAGTTCGCCCTCAATAAAGGTGTGAATATCCTCTGCCTCCATATCAACGGCAAGTTTGCCGCTTTTGATGTCCTCAAGGATTTCGCTTAATCCTTTAACAATTTTTTCACTTTCGCTCTTTTCTATTATATTTGTAGCTCCCAGCATAGTTGCGTGGGCAATGCTGCCTTTAATGTCTTCCTCAAACATTCTGCAGTCAAATTTAATTGAGGAATTAAAGTCGTTTGTTTCTTTTGCAAGTTCTTTTTTGAATCTGCCTTTCCATAATTGAGCCATAATGTTACCTATCCTATATAGTAGCAATGGGAGGATTTTCTCCTCCCAGCTTTTTATTATTTGTTTTCTGCTTCTCTCTGTGCGTCAAGCAGAGCCTTAACCTTGATTGAAAGACCGAAGAGGTTGATAAATCCTGCTGAGTCAGCCTGATTGTATGCTCCGCCGTCCTCACCGAATGATGCGATATTCTCGTCATAAAGAGTGTAAGGTGAGGTGATGCCTGCGTTGATAATGTTGCCTTTGTAAAGTTTTACTTTTACATCGCCTGTAACGGTTTCCTGTGTCTTGTCAACGAAAGCGTCAAGAGCCTCACGAAGAGGAGTGAACCATAAGCCGTTATATACAAGTTCACCGTATTTCTGTGCTACAAGCTTCTTGTAGTGAGAAGTTTCACGGTCAAGGGTAATCATCTCAAGAAGTTCGTGAGCCTTGTAGAGAATTGCTCCGCCGGGAGTCTCATAAACGCCCCTGCTCTTCATACCTACAAGACGGTTTTCAACTATATCCAAGAGACCGATACCGTTTTTGCCGCCAAGCTCGTTAAGCTTTTCAACAATTGCAAGAGCCTTCATTTCCTCACCGTCGATAGCGGTGGGAATACCTTTTTCAAAGTGGATTGTAACATATGTAGGCTCATCAGGTGCTTGTTCAGGAGCAACGCCTAACTCAAGGAATCCCTCTTTTGAGTACATAGGCTCGTTTGCAGGATCTTCAAGGTCAAGACCTTCGTGAGAAAGGTGCCATACGTTCTTGTCTTTGGAATAGTTTGTTTCACGGTTTATTTTAAGCGGAATGTTGTGAGCCTCAGCATACTCGATTTCTTCCTCACGGCTCTTAATGTTCCACTCACGCCAAGGAGCGATTATCTCCATCTCTGGAGCAAAAGCCTTCAGTGTAAGCTCAAATCTTACTTGGTCGTTGCCTTTACCTGTGCAGCCGTGGCAAATAGCGTCAGCGCCTTCTTTTTTAGCGATTTCAGCAAGACCTTTTGCAATGCAGGGACGAGCGTGAGAAGTGCCTAAAAGGTATGTCTCATAATCAGCGCCTGCCTTAAGGCAAGGGAAAATATAGTTTTCAACATAATCGTCTTTGAGGTCAAGAACATAGAGCTTTGATGCACCTGTCTTGATTGCTTTTTCTTCAAGTCCGTCAAGTTCGGTTCCCTGTCCTACGTCGCCTGAAACTGCAATTACCTCGCAGTTGTTGTAGTTTTCCTTAAGCCAAGGAATTATGATTGAAGTGTCAAGTCCGCCTGAATAAGCAAGCACAACTTTTTTAATGTCTTTTTTATTCATAGTTATATCTCCTTATAATGTTTTCATAATGTTTTCTGTTACTGAATACCATTATAATAACACTTTCTGCCATTTTCAACCCCTTTTATGAAGTTTGTATAAATATTCAAAAATACTGCGAAAAATACGTATAATTTGTATAAAGTTACATTGAAAAAGGATTTTCAAAGACTTTATAGACATATTTTGAAGAGTTCGTTTAGTAACTTATTAGCACAGGTATTTATCATTTTTTTGCGAAGTTTTTGCAAAGTAGGTTGTAAACAAATTGTAAATTTTTTGTGCAAATTTTTTCCTTAAAATGATTGACAACAACTGTGTACTATGTTAATATCTAATTGTATAAATAAAGGGTATCCTATACCTATTTATATGGGACGCTTTTTTTACGGCTTGATGTTCATTGTGTATTTTATCAGGTCAGGGGTATAGCCTTTGGATAAAAGACGTAATTCAAAAGTAGAATTTAGGGGGAATGACTATGAAAATTAAGTTTTCAAAAAAATTCTTATCGGTAATTCTTGCAGCATTGATGGTTGTTACATCAATTCCGATTGTTACCATTTCAGCAAGTGCAGCTGATACAGCAGCACTTGAATCAGCAATTACCTATTATGAAAGTAAAATGGATGGCTTTAGTTCGTCAAACATTTACAAAAATTTGCTTCCTGCATACAATGCTTATATGGCAGCACGAGAGGCATTAAAAAATCCTGATTCTTCCGATTTGAACACTTTAGCATCAAATCTTAGAACAGCAACCGACAGTATGACACAGTGGACAAAGCCTACTTATGCACTGCCGACATCACAGATGTTCCCTGGAGATGGCGGTACTTGGTATAACGGTATGTACGAAAATATCGTTTATGTCGACCAAGCTGATTATTTCACCGGTGGCGACTTGAATGATATGAGACTTCGCGTTTACGCTCCGCTAAATGTTGTAGCGGTTTGGGATGGCGAAGTTAAGCCGGAATACGGTATCGCCGTAGGTCAAAGCTCAAGACATTGGAACGGAAAAACTCGTGGTATCGGAAGTGTTTATATCAGCCAAGCTAATACATCTTCCACAATTTATAATGATTTGAAAGAAGTAAGCAGCGAGTTTTATTACAACACCAATGACTTAGAGACAAACGATTTTCAGTGGGTTAACTGGGCATATCAAAATCAAAGCGGCGGATACGGAATGGTTCCTGGTTATGCAAGAACAGAATCTGACTTGAGTTCAAATCCGTCAGCTTGTAAGATTGACGGTACCTTAGGCGGAAGTGCTTTCATTTACGTTGTAGGTTCACAGGTTATTAATGCTTCATTTTCAAGCAATCAGTATTCAAAAACGTATTCCGGAACATTGGCTTATGAAATTCAAAACTATGACTCAACTCTCACTTGTTGGCACGGTGTAAATCTTGCCAATGATCCAGAGAGCACCTACATTCAGGTAATCAACTATGCCCCTGTTTTGTCAGGCATTAACAGTTTTGCTCAAAACATCCAAAATGCATTGACAACTTATAACGGAATTGAGAATTTCTCACAGGGCGGTATGACTGAGATCTTTACATCACTTGATGCATATACCAGTGACAGTCTTAATCCAAATAATTACAGCTATAGCGACCCGACTACTGGTGTAAATCAGGTTTCAACTGCTATCAGCAATACTGTTGGTGCTTACTCAAATGCAAAGGTAGGTAGCGTCGATACATTCAGCGTTACATTCTCTTACAAAGACGCTTCGGGTAAGGACCAAACAACAACATATCAGTATCCTTACGGAACATCATTAGCTGCTCCTCCAAGTGTAGCTGATTCATATGTAAGCGAAGATGGCGTATACACCTACACATTTACAGGTTGGTCACCTGAGCTTCCTGCAACTGCAACTTCTGACGGCACATATGTTGCTCAGTATGCACAAACAACAAATCTTGCAGATTTCACCGCTTATGATGAAGTTAAAAATGCATTGTTAGACCAGTTGGCAACGGTTGAAGCTGACCATACACAGAAGTATTCTGTAAGTGTTCTTGCTGAGCTTGATAGTGCAATCACAGAGTTGTCATATTGGGCCGTTGAAAACAGAGATGGCGTAATTGTTACTGACCAGCAACTTGTTGACAGCGAAAAAACAACTATTGATGCATTGCTGGAAACTTTAACTAACGCAGAAATAATTGATACCAGTGCTGCTCAGGCAGCTGCTATGAATGACGACCCTGATCAGTATGATCCAGAAGCAATTGCCCGTCTTCAAGAAAATTTAATTACTACTGTTGAAGTTGACGGTGTGACTTACGAAGCTGTATCGTACGAAAATCAAGATGAGCTTAATACAGCTGTAGCAAATGCTCTTAATTCAGCAATGACCTATACTGTTTACCTTAACGGTAATGCTGTAGAAGATTTAACGGATATTCCTTATGGTACACACGTAATCATTTCAGGTGACGGAACAGTACTTAACAGTGAAGAAGATGCTACTCAAGGCAATTACTCTTGGACTGGTTTCTTTGCTGCACCATCTTATGGTGAAAGCACAGAAGAAGGTTATAATTATAATACATCTAACGAAAGATATCTTACAACTGCGCCGGCATATTCATTCGTTGTTAAGGGTGATTCATATCTTACAGCTGTTAGTTCTTCAGACGAAAGCCTTTATCAGGTAACTGTCAAGAATAATGTAACCGGATTTATCAGCAACATCTTCTATGTTCCGACAGATGGAAAAATGGGAGCTGAACTTGAGCAGAGCAAAAGAAATATTGCCGGATACACTTTCGTTGGTTTCTACGATTCGTCAGTAGGCGGAACGTTAGTTGACGCAGATACAGATGTAACTGGTGATATGACTGTTTATGCTCAGTATACTGCACGTACTGATCAAACAGAGTATAGTATTTGGGCATATAATGATTCCCATGATTTTTCAACATGTGAGGGCGCAATAATTTCAGATCCTGATGAATTTTATAACCCAGCTATGTATAAGTACAATGATAAGATAGAAATTACGACAGACATAAAAGATTTTTAC
>CALWVQ010000007.1 GCA_944385025.1 uncultured Eubacterium sp. | reverse complement strand
TTATGTATTCCGCCTACAACAATTACAGGAATTGAAACAGCATTTTTAATTTTATTTGCATTCTCTACATTAAAATTCTCCAAAGGAGAAGGCTGCTTAATAAGAGGATTAACGAGTTTTGCTCCGCCTAAAGCTATTTTGGAAAACCACTTGGGAAACGAGGCACAGGGTTCTCTGTATTTAAACACGGCGTCCATAGGCATTACCTTGCTTCGCATTGTGTTCATTCCGTCGGCAACAGTGCCGCAGGATACCTCAACAGCGTCCAGCCCCGCCTTTTCAAGTATTTTAAGGATTTCTATTGTGTCATCAACGTTCATACCGTTTTTGCGGTTGTCAGAGGCGCTGATTTTTATCCATACAGGAAGGTTGGTTTTTTCTTTTATTCCCTCAATAATCAGTTTTGCAAAACGGCTTCTGTTTTCAATATTACCGCCCCAGTTATCAGTTCTCCTGTTGCCGTGGGGTGATAAAAAGTCGTGAATTAAATAGCCGTGACCGCCGTGAAGCTGCACGCCGTCAAAGCCTGCTTTTTCTGCTCTAACAGCGCCCTGTATAAATTCGTCTATAATGTCATATATCTCTTTTTCGTGAAGGACTTTTGCCTTGTCGGGATAAAAAGGGTGAAGCACATTTGACGGCGCTACCTTTTGACAGCCGATTGCCTTTGATGAGGTTTGACGCCCGCAGTGAGCAAGCTGAAGGATGATTTTACCGTTTTGACTGTGAACAGCATCGGTAAGCTGTTTATATTCATCAAGTCCCCTGTCATCATATATTGTGAGCATTCGAGGATAGGGAGAAACGCCGTTTTTGCTTACTGCGGCATAGCCTGTAATGATACATCCCACATCGTTTTTTGCTAAAAATTCGTATTTTCTTATGAGCTTTTCACTTGGAGCGCCGTTTTCATCAGCCAGACCGTCGTGGGTGGCAGAACGAAAAATTCTGTTTCTAACCTCAAATGACGATATTTGAGCCTTTTCAAAAACCATATCACTAACCTCTTAATAGTTTTAACAGGTATAATATACAACAAAATTCTGCCACCTTCAAGATATATTGACACGTTTATACATATGACATATAATTAGACTTGTTAAGAAGGTGTTAAAATGAATATTAAGCGCATTATAGCCGTGTTATCTGTAATTATTCTTATAGCGACAAGCTTTGCCGCCTGCAAAGACGAAGAAGACAAAGAGGCAATGGCAACTGTAAAAAACACAATAACTGCCTCTGAGAGTCAAACTCAAAATACTACTGAAAAACAAACCAATAACACCACTGCTCAAAGCACAACTGAAGCCGAAACACAGGTACAAACAACTCAAAGGCAGATTGTTTCAGTAACAATTCCCGAGGGTTACAGCTTTATGCAGATAGCAAATAAGTTAGAAGAAAAGGGCGTTTGCTCTGCTAAAGACTTCTACGAAACAGCTCAGTCATACTCTGTAAAATCCTTTTCTGTTCCATCTTCTTCTGACAGATGCTTTAAATTTGAAGGTTATTTATTCCCCGATACATATGAGTTTTACAAAGATGACGACCCTCAGTCCGTTTTGATTAAAATGCTAAACAACTATGCGGCAAAATCAGGTATGCCCACGGACAAGCAGCTTATTATCGCATCAATCATTGAAAAAGAAACGCGCAGTGACTCACATATGAAAATGGTGTCATCAGTATTTTACAACAGATTAAACGAGGGTATGCTTTTACAGGCTGACTCCACAAGAGAATATGTAAATAATTATATCACCGGTAATTCTCTTTTAAGCGGCAACACTTCAAAATATGCCGCCTTGTATAACACATACAAATGTCAGTTACCGGCAGGTCCTATATGCAGTCCCGGTGCAAGAGCAATAGAGGCGGCAAAGAATCCGTCAAGCAGCGAATATCTTTATTATTTCTTTGGAAACGACAATGACAATCATTATTCAAAAACATATGAAGAACACGAACAGCAAATGAAAAAGTACGGAGTTCAATATGGAAATTAATATAAACGAGAGATAAAATATGGAAAATATCGTTACTTATCCTAATCCCCAATTTGAAAGAGAAAACTGGATAAATTTAAACGGCAAATGGAATTTTGGATTTAAAAAGGCAAAAAAAGGTTTTAAACTGTCTGAAAACGACTCGCTTGCAATGAAGATATATAATGAAGGCAGTTATCCTTATCAAGTCAACGTTCCTTTTTGTATTGAGAGTGAGCTTTCCTCTGTCGGATATAAGAATTTTGTAAATCTGGTTTGGTACAGTAAAAAAATAAATCTAAAAAAGAACGATAACGAAAGAATATTTTTAAACATCGGCGCCGCCGACTATCAAACAACAATTATTGTTAATTCAACTGTTGTAATGCGTCACAAAGGCGGATATACACCCATTAGCGCAGATATTACCAACTATGTTTCTGACGGGGAAAATGAAGTTTTCATTTTATGCGAGGATGATACAAAATCCCCTTACATTCCATCAGGCAAACAAAGCGACAGAAAAAACGGCTATGCCTGCAGTTATACAAGAACGACGGGTATATGGCAAAGTGTTTATATTCAATATGTTGCGAAAAACTATATAAAGAATTTCAAAATCTATCCCGATTCAAACAGCGGCAGCGTGGCCATTGAATTCGAATTAATCGGAAAAGAAAATCTTGAATGTACCATTATGTACGACGGCAAAATTGTAGGCCGCAGCAAAAATGAAAATGCCAGCGCAAGCACAATAATGCAGATCAAATTAGATGAAATTCATCTTTGGGAAATCGGAAAAGGACGTCTTTATCAGACAGAATTCAAATTCGGAAACGATAAGGTTTACAGTTATTTCGGACTGAGAAACATACGACTTGACGGTTTCAAATTTCTGCTAAATGAAAAAAGCGTGTTTCAGCGTCTTGTCCTTGACCAAGGCTACTATAAAAAAGGCATTTACACCGCTGAAAATGACGAAGAAATTGTAAAAGACATTGAGTTGTCACAAGGACTCGGATTTAACGGAGCAAGGCTTCACCAAAAAGTTTTCGACCCAAGATATTTATACTTTTGTGACAAAATGGGTTACATTGTATGGGGAGAATATCCCAGCTGGGGAATAAATTATTCTTCGCCCAAGCTTCTTGACATTTACCTTAATGAATGGAAAGAAGTTATTGACCGTGACTTCAATCATCCGTCAATAGTGGTTTGGTGTCCCTTTAACGAAACTTGGGACTATAAAGGCAAAAAGCAGTATGACCCACTCATATTAAGCATATACAGATATACCAAGGCCGTAGACCATACCAGACCCTGTATCGATACAAGCGGAAATTACCATACTGAAACGGATATTTATGATGTTCACGATTACAGGTATGACGTAACCGAGTTTAAGAAAGAATTTGACAAGCTTGTTACTGACGGCATACTTTACGAGCACGTGCTAAACGACAACCCGAACAGGCAAAAATATAACGGCGAGCCTGTTCTTGTAAGCGAATACGGCGGAATAAAATGGGAAACGGATAGCGCTTACAAATCATGGGGTTACGGAAAAGACGTTAAAACCGAAGAAGAGTTTGCACAGCGATACTGTGGTTTAACATCGGCGTTGATGAGCAACTCAAAAATGCTGGGTTTTTGCTATACTCAGTTATACGATGTTGAACAAGAACAAAACGGTCTTTTCACTTACGAAAGAAAGCCTAAATTTTCTGAAGAAACTTATAACAAAATCAGACAGACAAACACAAAAACAGCAGAAATAGAAAAATAACAAAACCCCTGCGGATTAACCGCAGGGGTTGTTTTATATTAAATTACTCTGCCGAAGCCTCGCTTATTACCTTTTGGGAAATATGCTCGGGGCAACGGTCGTAGCGGGCAAACTCTGTTTCAAAAGAGCCTCTGCCTTGGGTAATCTGACGCATAGATGTTGAGAATGTTGTCATTTCACCGTCAGGTACCTCGGCAATAATTTCCTGATATCCGTCTGCTGTTGGTGTCATACCGAGGACTCTGCCGCGGCGTCTGTTAATATCGCCGATAATATCACCCATAGCGTCGTCGTTTACAACTGCTTTAAGGGTTACGATAGGCTCAAGGAGAACGGGTGAAGCGTTAGTAATACCCTCTTTAAATGCAAGGGCTGCCGCCATCTTAAAGCTCATTTCACTTGAATCAACAGGGTGATATGAGCCGTCGTAAAGAGTTGCTTTAACACCTACCATAGGATAGCCTGCCAGCACGCCCTTCTCCATACACTCGTTAAGTCCCTTTTCAACTGCAGGGAAGAAATTTTTAGGTACAGAACCGCCAACAACTCTTTCGGCAAAAATGAGTTTATCTGTATCATAAGGCTCAAACTCAATAAATACATCGCCGAACTGACCGTGACCGCCGCTCTGTTTTTTATGTCTGCCCTGTGCTGAAACCTTACGGGTAATTGTTTCTCTGTAAGCAACCTTTGGAGTTGACAGGTTAGCGTCAACGCCCATTTTGTCTTTCAGTCTTGAAACGGCAACATCAAGCTGTTGCTCGCCCAAACCTGCAATAATCTGCTGATGTGTTTCAAGATTATTTGTAAATTTAAGTGAAGGGTCTTCCTCGCAAAGCTTTGCCATTCCTGCGGCAATCTTTTCTTCCTCGCCTTTCTTTGCGGCGTTAATAGCCATTTTATATGTAGCGGTGGGAACTGTTACTCCGTCCAGCTTAACAGGATTATTAGCACTGCACATTGTATCTCCTGTTGAGAATCCGCCGAGTTTTGTAACGGCACCTATATCGCCTTCTGAAATTTCGCTGACGTCAATTTGCTTTGCACCGAACATTTTAATAATCTTGCCCATTCTTTCCTCTTTGCCTGTATTGGAATTATAGGCAACTGTTGAAGGTGTAATCTTACCGCTTACAACCTTGAAGAAATTAAGTTTACCGATAAACGGGTCGGAAACAGTTTTAAAGCAAACAGCGGCAAGAGGACCGTTTGGGTCGGGAGTAAGCTCAACAGGCTCGCCATTATTGTCTATGGCGTATTCAGAAGACGGAGCGTGACAAGCATCTGCAATAAAATCAAGAAGCATATCACAGGCAACTCCCGTTGCGCCCGAAAGTGCAAATACAGGAATGATTGAGCCGTCAGCCATACCAAGCTTAACGCCCTTAATTTTATCTTCACGGGTAAGCTCCTCACCCTCAAAGAATTTTTCCATCAATTCCTCATCTGTTGAAGCAACAGCCTCGGCAAATACCGATTTTATAGCCTCAAATCTTGGAACGTCTGCAGGCTGAGGTGTAACCTCTTTTTTACTGTTACCGTCATAAACATAAGCCTTATCTTCAATCATATTGTAGTAAGAACGAACCTGACCCTCTGAAAGAACAGGAACTACAACAGGACAAACCTGTGTGCCGAATTTTGCCACAATCTCGTTAAAGCTCTTATAGAAATCGGCTCTCTCGTCGTCCATCTTTGTTATAACAAAAATTCTTGAAAGTCCTTTTGATGTTGTATTTTTAAATGCTTTTTCAGCGCCTACTGCAAGACCGGAACGAGCTGACACTACAATCAAAGCAGTATCGGCGGCACGGATACCCTCTGCACTTCCCATGGCAAAGTCGAAAAGACCCGGAGTATCAATAAAGTTAATTGTCTTTCCCTTATAGTCAACAGTTGCAAGGGCGCTGTTTATACTTACCTTTCTTTTCTTTTCCTCGGCGTCATAGTCGCAGACAGTATTACCGTCGGCAATCTTGCCTATTCTGTCTGTTGCGCCTGCTTTGTTAAGCAAAGCCTCGCAAAGAGTTGTCTTACCCTTTGAAGCGTGGCCCACAATGGTTATATTTCTTATATTTTCAACATTTATACTCATAATTATCCCCTTCTTAAACAAATGTCTTGTGCATATTGTATAATATTTTTAAACATTAGTCAATACGGATATTATACTTTTAACAAATGTTTTTTATTTTGGACAAGACAACAGGCGCAAAAATACCCTTTACCAATGAAAGTAAAGGGTATAAATCTTATTTATTGGATTCAATATACTTTTCAACGTATGCCTGAACAATCTCTTTAGCCTGTGGGATGCCTATTCTGCTGGTATTGATTATCAGCTCATAGTGTCTTGAATCTCCCCACTTTTCCTTGCAGTAAAAGTTGTGGTAAAGCTTTCTTTTTTTATTGTTTTTAACAATAATGTCGTGAGCCTGTTCTCTGTCAATATCAAAATACTCCGCAACTCTGTCAATTTTCTTTTCCATATCCGCCGTTACAAAAACAGAGATTAGACCATCATACTCTTTTAAAATTGAATTAGCGCATCTGCCCACTACCACAAAGGATTCACCGCTTGACGCTTTTTCCCTCAAGAAGTCAAACTGCATATTTGCAATGGCTTCTTCAGGGGAGCTTGAATGACCCTGAACAGTTCTTGAAAAAAGCCTGTTTTTAGGGATTTCATCAAACTTGCACAGCTCATTTACGTCTACGCCTTTTTCCTTGGCGATATTTTCAAGAATGCTTTTGTCATACAAAGGAAGATTAAAATGCTTTGAAATATCTGTTGCAATCTGATGTCCGCCGCTTCCGAACTCTCTGCCGATTGATATTATAATCTGTTTATCCATAATAACACTCCCTTAAAAATATCTTACTAACATTATTCCCATAGCTATTACAAGTACAATGATTGTGGCAGGAACTGCTGTTTTGCAGTATTTGCCCCATCCAACAGGGTGACCTGCTTTTGATACAACAGAAGTGCCTACAACGTTTGCAGACGCACCTATCGGAGTTGCACTTCCGCCGATATCTGTACCGATTGAAAGCGCCCAAACGAGAGTTGACAAATCAGCGCCCGCAGTTGTAGCGGCAAGGCTTTTAATAACAGGCACCATTGTTGCTGCAAACGGAATATTATCAACAACTGCGCTGGCAATGGCAGAAATCCACATAATGATAAATACCATAGCGATAACGTTACCGCCGCAGATTTTTTCAATAAATGAGGCAATCATCTCAAGCACGCCTGTCTGCTCCAAACCGCCGACAACAACAAAAAGTCCTACGAAAAACAAAAGTGTCTTATAATCAACCTTTTTAAGAATAAACCCAATATTTTTCGGACTTGACAAAAGGGTGATTGCCGCAATTATAAGTCCGATAAGAGCTACAGTAAGACCTGTCTGGGCGTGGGTAACAAGAAGGACTACAGCAAGCAAGAAAATGACAGAGCTCATAATAAAATCCTTTTTGCTTGTTATAGCGTCAGAGGGATTAGGAAAGCTTGAGGGGTCAACAGTCTGACCGTTTGAAGCGCTTAATTCCTTTTTGTAGCTGAAATAGAAGAAGATTATTACAGCTACCAATGCAACTCCTGCAATCAGTCCTGTATTGCTGACAAAATCCGCAAAAGAATAGCCTAACGCCGTTCCGATAATAATATTCGGCGGGTCGCCGCACATTGTTGCAGAGCCGCCCAAATTAGCACAAAAAATTTCTGCCAAAACCATAGGAACAGGATTAAACTTTAAAAGCTGTGAAAGCTCAACCGTAACGGCGGCAAGAAACAGAATAACCGTAATGCTGTCAATAAACATTGAAAGCACGGCGCTCATTATCATAAAGGTTACAAGGATTGGCATAACCTTATACTTAACAGCCTTTGCGATTGTAAGACAAAGCCATCTGAAAAATCCTGCCTTAGCCATACCCTCAACCATTATCATCATACCGGCGATAAAAATTATTGTTGCCCAGTTAATACCGCTGGAACTTTCAGCACTTTCGCCTGCTGCATACCAAAACTGCGTTGTGAAAATATTTTTCACATTAAGCGTTTCCATAATAGCTGAAGTACTTCTCATACAGATACCGAAAACTACAATCAGCGTAGCCGCACCGCAACCCAGCGTTATGTAGTGTCTGGGAATTTTATCCATTATGATAAGTGCAAACATAAGGATAAAAATTGCAATGGCAATTATTTTTGCAATAAGCATAATAAAACCTCTTTTCACTGAATTCGACTAATTATAAAACAAACGATTTTAAAATCCAACAGTTTTTTGTGTTGCAAAGGCACATTACCAAAAAGTAATGTGCCTTTCATTTTGTCAATCCTCGTCAAAGAACAGACTTGCGCCTTGTTTTACAAAATCTTCATCAGTAGTTGATGACGAATTGCCCTGATCGAACATAAATATATCATCAACATTATCAACAGCGTCCTCATATTCTTTTTCAGATACAAGGAATATACTTCCGGAAGTTGCAAGCTGAAGGTCAAGAGTCCTCCAGTTTGTAAATCTGTGGAGTGACAGATAATATGTATTTGTTTCAATAGTATCTGCTACACCGCTGCCCCAGATTTCCATATAATATCCGTCTAAATTCAGACTGCCGTTTGGACAATACATCAAAGCGCCCAGCTTGCCGTACATTGAGAAGTAGCTCACATCTCCCGAATAAGAGCAAATAGCGTTTGGAAGAGCCTTTGCATTTCTCTCTGCATTTTCACTTCTGGAATAAATATCATAAAGCTGCACGTCTCCCCTGTTTGCAACAAGATATGTAAGCTTCATATCAACAGTTGTCATAATGTTAATGTCATTATCAGCATAAACAACCACCGGGAATGAGGTGTTGCCTGTTGATGTACCGTATGTATCAAAGCCGCATACGCTTTCCTTACCTGTAACTGCGTCCCAAGTAAGATTAAGGCTTGGTGCAGTAAGGATAAAGTCGTGGCCCATATACACAAGGCTATCGGGTCTTAACGTACACTTACCCTGAATAACACAGTCCCAAGTACCCATAAGAGACGCATTTTTGTTAAGTGTAAGTTCGCCTAAAGTGTAGATACTGCCGTTTTTAGGACGGAAATTTTCTACAAACTCGTCAATCTTGTTAACTATCAACTGCCAAATGTTTTGGGCATCAGGATAAACCTTTTTAGTATATGTTTCATTATCAAAGGTTTCCGGCATTACCCACAGGTCAGCATTATGACGAAGAGTAATATAATCAGGTGCATAAACATAATTACCTACTGCTACCTGCGAATAAGCAAACTCTTTAATATAATCCATATATGATACAAGAGTCTTTCCTATATAGATTGTACTGCCGTTTGCAAGGTCGGAATCGTCGGCGGCAAGTTCTTTTTCTGTATCCAAAGTAGTGGTGCTGCCGATGATTTCGGTTTCGCTTCCGCCTTCTTCTTGTCCTTGGTTGTTTTCGTTGCCTGCATCAGCATCATCACCGCTGCTTTCGCCCTCGTCACCGTCGTAATTACCGCCGTCGCCCTCAAGCGCATCAACTACTTCGCTCTTGTAGGAATACTGTTTCCACTGTTCATCAAGCTGTGAATAGTAATAATAGTTTCCTGTACTGTCGTCACGATACAGATAACCGGACTTGTAAGTTGAGCCCTCTGCGTTAGGATCCGGGAAAGCAGACATATTAGCCTTTGCAATAATATTTCTTGTATAATCTCCGAATTTACCAAGTTCAATGTATGAAAGAGCAGTCATATTACCGCCAACAAAGCAGGTAACGTTATCTCTGATTTTAATTGTTGATGTTGACGCCTCCATACTTCCGCCAACAAACAGATTTGAATACGAGCCGGCGTCAATAGAGGTTGTTGCCCTAAGCTTTTTGCCTACATAAATATTGGCGTCGTGACGAAGAGTTAAATAACTTCCGTTTACATAATCGCCCAGAACTTTCAATGTTGTTGAGGCGTAAATCTTATTGTATTTCTGGCTGTAATAATCACCGCCGACATACATATAGCCTGCGTTTGCAAACTCGTAATCGTTGTCATTTTCGCCCTCTTCCTTAAACAAATCAGTTTTGGCTTCAGTCTCGTCCTTACCGTCGAGAGCCTTGCCTATTTCAACATAATCTGTACAGGTAAAATCACCGAAAATATAGGTTTTGTCCATATCACGAAGTTTACACTCGTCTCTTACAAATGCCGAACCGTTTACGATAAGAGTTGAACAAGTATTTGTAGCTCCTATTCCGCTGTCGCCGTAGCCTGTAAGTCCGGAAAGGGCATTTGGCTTTTTACCGTTATTGATGGACTGGGTTACTATAAGCTTATAGTTGCCCTCTACATATTCGTCAACAGCAGGCCATGTAAGCAGATTTTTACTGTCGCTTACACCTTTTCTTATAAGGTCAACAAAATTAACCTTGCCGTCGGAATCCATATCGTTTCCGCTGACTGCGCCGCTGTATGTGCTGTATTCATCAGTAAAGTCTTTATTTCCGCCGATGACAAAAGTTACGTTTTGGCACATATTAAGAATTGAGTTCATATATACCGAACCGCCGACGTAAATGTTTGTATTTGAATAAATATCAAAACTTCTGAATGGGTTATTATTACCGTCAAGGTCGTATCCGATAGTGTTTACCAGCATATTTCCGCCGACATATACATAGCAAAGTTCATAATTATCTATGTTATATGTCATTGTGTTATCACTGTTAAACTTGGCAGCACGCTTTGAATGGAAATCATCGCCAACCATAAATATTGAATTATTCATTATAGTTGTTCCGCCGCCGCCGAAATAGTCGCCTTTAATAAACGTATTTGACTGAAGCTGACCTAAAAACGCATTCTTTTTATGGCAGTTGCCTTCGTTGGTAAATACGAAACAATCTCCGCCGCAATACAGAGTACCGCCGTTTTGAAGAGTGCCCGCACCTGCATTTCCGTGTTCTGAAACGCCCAAGCGTATACCTTCTCCTGCATAAAGTACGGCATTGGTATACTGCTTATTGTTTTTATCATAACCGTTTCTGAGCGAGAAATTATCACTGTCCTTATAACTGCGGTTGTTGGTTGTCTTGCTTTCATCGTTAGTAACTAATCCCAAAACAATCATTCTGCCGTTATTGTAAAGACCTATGCCGAATTCTAAGTCATCACCGCAAGTAAGAGAAGAATTTTCGCCATTATACACTGCATTTGAATTTGCGTATAATTTTCCTCCTATATGCATTTCAGCATTGTTATGATTTATAATTGACGTATCGTGTCCCGTCACTGAATATTGATGAATAAAACCTTTTACATTAATTTCAGCGTCAATATATATTTTGCCGTAATTTTGAACAGCTCCGCCAATATCCACATTGCTGTTTGCACCGGCGTAGAGTATTGCGTTTGAAAATCCCCAGTTTGAGCCGTTGTAGCCGTTTACGATTGAGTAACCGCCGTTACTTGAGCTACCGTTAATTTCAATATAATCGGTAGAGCCTGCAACATAATGATTTTCAGAATAGCTTATACCGTCAACTGCTACAAACTCGCCGCCGTTCATAATTGCCATACCATAATAAATATGGCCTTGAGAGGAGAGTTTTGACGCCTGATAGTTATAGATTGCTCCCTGTGTATCAATATTTCCCACACAAATAAGCTGTGCTGTCTGATAGTTGCTGATACTTATGTGCGGAGCATAATCTGTTTGTGAACCGTTGCATCTGGTCCAGTATGCGTCGATATAAATTTCAAATGTTTTATCTTCAGGTATCCTGTAACCGTCTACATCAAGTCCGCCGTTATGAACAAGAGTGCCGTTATTGATAATGTAGCCTCTCAAGTGTGTGGCTTTATCTCCGCCCACAAACATAACAGCTGTTTTCACTCCTGTTTTTCCGCCGTTGGCAATGGATATACCCTCGTTCATATTACCGCTGCCTTTGTCTGTATACCATTGTGCATTCTCATCGGCAACCATATCACCGTAAACGATAAATTTACCCAAATTATAAATTGCTGAACCGAAATTAAAATCGCCGCCTGTACTAAACGCACAGTTTTCACCTACATATACGCCGTCATCAATGCTGACTGACGTATTGCCGCTGACGTGAGTAACACCAGATACAACAACAAATGTTTCACCGCGGTTTGATACATAATCCTCTCTTAAATTATTAAATCCCTTTACAGTAAGGTTGTTTTCAATATACACATTACCTCTGCCGAGATAATAACCGTTAAGGATTAAGTTTTGGTCACTGTTTTCACCTATGAACAAATCCGATGTATTTGAAAGCTGTAATTCAGAATCACCCGTACCTACATTAGCCCGTGAAACATCAAGACCGCCAAGGAAATATGCTTTGCCGTTATTAGTGAGATGACAGTTAACCAAATAAGCCTGTTGTGTAACGTAAAGAGAGCCGCCGTTTTCGATATAAATCCAGCTTAATTCAATTTCGTTTTCAACAAACAATTCACCGTAATTGGAAATAAGAAGTTGATTTGGTTTAAGAACAGCATTTTTATCAACCTCGGGGAAATAAATATCTCCGCCGACAACGTAGCTGCAAGTAACCGGAATCTGAGTATCCTCACCGCAGAATATCTCTGACTTGTTATTTGCTGAAGTGCTTGAAGTTGTAAATGTGCCGTTTGCATCAATCACCACTTCCCAAAGTCCCCTGATCACAGAAGCGTCGCTGTCAGCAGTAATTGCGGTAATGTTTGTTGCAGTCAAAACTCTGTCAGTTATAAATTTAAAGCCGCCTGCTGCAGTTAAATTTCCTGTTACATTTGCATTGTAAGCAACATAAATGCTACCGTTACCCTTGAGATAAGTATTATCCCCTGTAAAATCACCGAAGCAATAATAAGTAGCGTTATTAGAATCACTGCTGCTGCCCTTTAATGATAAGCCTTTTGAATAAACTGTTGTGTTAGCCGCTGTATTTGCCGTGCCGGTAACAGTAAGCTTACCGCCGCAGTAAATTTTTGCGCCTTCTTCCATATACAGATCTTTACAGGTAATATTTCCTTCACAATAAACGATAGAATTCTTTCTTACCTGCAAAGTTCCGTCTGACTTCATATTTCCGGTAACAACAAGAGTAGCATTAGTGCCGTTGTTTCCATTATATCCACCAACGTCGATGGCTTTAGAAGAATCGTTGACAGATAAATCACCGTTTACACAGGCTCTGTCCGGACCTAATAAGCAAACGCTGACGCTTTCGGAAATATTTCCGTTAATAAAGCAGTTGTTTAAACGAATTCTTTCCCATCTGTTAAGCCAGTCTTTATCGCCGTCCATTGTTGTTTTTGTAAAGGTATAAGGACTCTGGGAGCCGTCAGCCCAATAGATATTTCTGTCGCTGTAAATAAGGTCAGCCTTCATCGTAACAGTAAGGCCCAATACAGTCGGCATTAAGTTTTCACTTATGAATTTATCAACGTGATTTTTATAAACAACATCCCATATATCATACATTTTATTGACGGGTGCTTTATTTTTAAAATCGTCTTTTAAATCGTCAATCTCGTCTTTTCTTGCGCCGTAATCATCTTTTTCTAATGTTGCTTCAATTTCATCACGTTTTTTCTGAACAGCGTCATCACCATAATTAGTGTCGTACTTGTTACTGTCTGAAGAGTTATTCAAAATGTAATCATTATAGAAAGCATTATAAGCGCCTATACCGTAGGCACCCTCATCATCAGAGCCGTTTTCAGTAATGTTATTCTTTGCAAACTCATCAATATAATCCGTATTAGCGACACCTGCATACTCATTAATGAAATCGGTAGGTGTTTTGAGAAGATTATCCTCATTAAACAGTTCAAATCCCTTGTATGTAGTATGCTGAGTACCTGTAAGATCAGTTAATCCTGATGTTGAACTTTCCTTAAATTTGGTAAATAGCTGTGACTGAGCGTTGTCCTTAAGCTCCTGTGCAGACTCATATTTGACAGTACCTTCATCATCAGTAACTGTGTTATAGTCTTTAAACAAACTGTCGGTAAATGTAAAGCTGTCTAAAAGTTCGCTTAAATCCTCTCCTAACTTTTTAACTGCATTTTTAACCGTTGTCTGTCCTTTTGCTTCGTCATCGCCAAGCTCTTCTCTTGACTTTGTTGCATTTCTTATTGACTTATTTACTTCTCTCACGAAATAAGGCTTAAGATTAGGTAAGGAAATGTATCCGCTTTCTCCCAAATTAGACCTAAATGTATTAGCTATAGAGAAGGATGCGCCGGCAAATGTTTTTAAGCTATTTCCTTCCAACCCGTCTAATGAAAGACCTGCGCCGGTTTTTTCATAATCTCTGTTAACCTGCAAGCCGGAAACATTGACTGTTGCCGCAGCTGAATTATAATCGCTTTCTTCGATAACTATGCTGTACTCAATAGTTCCCTCGTTATCAGCTGTATTTTTGTAAAGCAAATTACCGCTTTCATCTTGGAGAGGGTCATAATCCATTCCGATAATGGTATACAAATCCTCGATTGTGGTATCGCCTGATTCCACCATATTAAGCATAGCATTAGCAGCATCGTGAGAAATATCATAAACAATCATAGACTGATTATTTAATGTTACGGTTTTTGTCGAATTCTCAAATGACAGATTATTAGCTTGTGCCAAAATCGCATCTCTTCTGTCGTTTGCAATACCCGGATGTGCTGCAAAATAATTATAAGCGCCCTCATTGTATTTCGTTTTCAGCGCCGACGTACTTCCTATTGTTGAAAAATCTAATTCATTGAGGATATTCAAAGCGACCTGTGTTTGCTCAAGATACTGTTGGTTTTGAGTATACACGTGGGTGCTGGCGTCAAAGCTGGAATTTGTAAATCTGATAGAATCAACAGCGGTATATGTTACTTGACCATAATCGTCTGCGCCGTTATCTTCATAATTTTCATACTCTAAAGTTTTCTTATATACAGGACGTGAAACGGTAACGGTTTCATACATATTGTTGCCGTTTTTATCCTTCTTGATTATATAATTTCCGTTTTCATCTTCTATCTTGTTGCCCAGGTTGTCCGTCTCATAAATAGGTATAGGATTACCGTCATCATCCAAAACAAGTTCCTCTACTTCTTGAGTTACCGGATTTCCGTACTCGTCTAATTCAGGAATAAGATTACCGTCTTCATCACGCAGAAAAACCTCATACCCGTCATCCTTCATACGACTGACATTAAGCGCCTGAACAGCAATATCTATGTTAGAATTTGAATGAACATCGCCGTTTGTTACAACTTCGGAAGTGTTAATATGAACAAGGTCTGTATAATCGCCCTCAAAGCCGAACAATTCCTTTATAGGCTGCACAAGGCTGGTATTTACGCCGTTGATAAATCCCTCCAGCATACTTGTGAACATATTTGTAATATCGCCTGTTCTGCCGTTTATTTCTACGGCGGGATTCGTTGCAGTTCCGCTTTGAGAACCGGCAATTAGAGTGTATTTTAACGCTTCGGGAACTTTTTCGTCGTAATTAGCATTACACTTTGCATACGCTGTTCTGATTAGACGCATTGAATCCTTATTAAGAACTTCGGAGAAAATCATACCCTCGTTTGTATCAACGGTAACTTTCATATAACCTGCTGTTATATAATCGTCCTCTCTTGCAGTTGCTTCATCAAGAACGCCCTTATGCTCTACTGTTATCTCAATATCATCGCCAACAAATCCGTTTTTTTCCAAATACGACTTTGCTATTCCCACCTGCGTAGCGGTTGTGGCATCAAGATTAGCCGCAACAGCTGTTGCGGCAGAGTCCACGGCTCCCTGTAATTTGTTTGCCTTATATTCAAACAAACCATAGTCTACAACTATGGCAGTAAGCAAGATGAGAGTAGTCATTATGAACATTGATATAACGGCAACGGCGCCGTTTTCTCTTTTGTTTCCCTTACTTTTTCTCACTGCTTTTACACCCCTTTACAAACCATTGTCAAGAGTCTGCTAATCCTGATTTGAAATATCCTCTGCCTTTGAATGAGCAAGAGAAAGTTCTGTCTGTAACCTGTAAATCAGGTCTTCAGCCTTATCTATTGCACTCTGATATATCTGTGCAATTTCCATATACTTTTTCTGCGAGTCGTTTGCCGTTCCGGCTTCAAGCTCTTCTTTGAGATTTTTGATTTCCGTTCTGTTTTTGTCTACCTTTTTAGTGAGATGGGCAACATCTCGCTGCAAATCCCTGTTGGTATCTTCAAGTTTTTTGTTTTCATCGCTTAAAAGTCTGTATTTTGAAACAAGACTTTCATACTTTTCTTTGTATTGCTCCAGCTCCGCAGTATTAACCTGAACAGTGGGAGAAACTCCGGACTGGCGGAGCTCGTCTCTCTCGGCTCTGCACTTTTCAAACAACTTGGTCATATCTGCAAGCTCGCCTTTTGTCTGCTTAAGCTCATAGTCCAGCATAGAATTTTGATTTTTTAAGTCGCTGTATCTTCTGTCGAAAATTTCGCTGGCACCTCTTGTACTTGCCAGCAAGTTTTCAATAAACTCATCAACTTGTTTTGTATCATACCCTCTGATTACTTTATCAAAACCATAATCCTTGGGACCTGTTCCCAAAATTGCATTTCTGTCGATATTTTCAACGCTCATAAAAATCAAACCTCTCTCTGCTGTGAGCTTTTATAGTAACAACAATAATATTAAAGCACTATATTCCAATGCCAAAAGGCATTGGAATCAATTTATACAAACTCCAGAGTATCCCCGACACAAAGTTTTAAATTATCTGCCTGGCCCGAATTTAACTCTAAAATTTTATTTGCATTTTTAACTTTTTTTCTCACCTTATTGGGAGAAACCGACCTGTCAATAAACAAAATCTCATTGTTTTTTGACAGAGCTACCGTGTCAATATCAAATTTCATACCAAAGGTGTGAATTTCATTACAGGGAGTAAGTAAAAGCCCACGATCTTTAGCCAGACTTTTTCTTCCCATCAAACCCATAAAACGTCTGAAAAAATGATTTGCATTTTCTACCTCTGGTATTAACAATTCGTTATTTTTATACATTTTTAACATTTTCATAATCAGAATAACGACATCCCTGATAATTGATCCTTAACCTGAATGATTACAGGACCCATAATTACACAAATAATTGCCGGAAGAATAAGAAGAACCGTCGGAAGAGTCATTTTTGTAGGAACCTTAGCTGCAACAGTTTTAATTTCTTCCCTTTTTGCAATACGCAGTTGTTCGGACTGCGCTGCCAAAACATTTGTAATCGGAATACCAAGATGGTTTGCTTGAATTACCGCAGAAACAAAAGTTTTAAGTTCCGGAACATCGGTAGCATTTCCTAACTCTCTTAAAGCGTCATTTCTGTTTTTACCCAACTGTATCTGTTTGAATACAGTAACAAACTCATCAATAAGGGGTCCATCCATTCTTTCTGATATTTTTACAAGAGAGGCGTCGAAACTCAAACCTGCCTCCATACAAACGCTCATTAAATCAAGAGTGTCTGCCAACTGAACTCTTATGGCGTCTTGGTGACTTTTAGCCTTTGACTTTAGGTAAAAATTGGGGCCCATAAGCGCAATAATGAAACCTATCAAAGTCACAAGGTAAAAATACTGGGTAACGTTCATAAGAGCAAGACCCAAACCAACGGATATAACCGCAACAACGGCAGTAAAAGCAGTTTTCAAAAATTTAAAGCTTGAAGGAGATATATGTAACCCTGCTAATCTCAATTGTTTTGACAACTGCTCAAGCTCCTGCTTTTGCCTTGCTGTTTTAGTTTTTTTCTTTCCTGTATCGTCAGAGTCGGAATGCTTATCAAGTATCGGCTTAACTACTCTTTCGTAGAAAGACGTGTCAACATTTTTATATTCTTCTTTAACAATATTTTTGCCGATTGACTTCATTCGCTTTAAATTATTGTCTTTTTCTTTTCCCTTTTTGCCGAGGATAACAATAACCAAAACCATTGTCAAAACGGAATATATTATAACTAAAAACGGTACCATAATTGCTCCTTACATTTTGATAGTTACAATCTTCTTAATCAGTACGAAACAAAGAATTTCAAGCCCTGCTGCAATTCCCAAAAATACGTGCCCCAAAGATGTTTTAAAAAGAGGCTCCATAAACGATGGGTTTACCACGTAAAACAGAATCATAAGAATTACAGGCATACTGCCCATTAACAATCCTGTCATTTTTCCTGATGCAGTGGCGGAATTCAGCTCCTTTTTTAATTTCATTTTTTCTTTAATTGAGGAGGAAATATTATCAAGAATTTGAGAGAGATTTCCGCCGGTTTGCTTTTGAATCAGCACTGCAGAAATTGTTAGGGATAAATAACTGCTTTTTATTCTTGTGTTCATTCTTTCAAGAGATTCTTCCATTGAGGCTCCCATATTCATTTCTGCCAATACCTGTGCAAACTCTGTGCTGATAGGCGCCGACATATCCTTTGAAATAGTCTCCATTGACTGAGTAAAACTTAATCCTGATCTCAAGCAACTGCAAGCAATTATCAAAGCGTCGCTTAACTGCTCGTCAAATTTTTTAACTCTTGCCTTCTGTTTCATTTTAATGAGCAAAAGAGGAATTAAAAGTCCTATCATAAAAAGCACAAGGGCAATTGTTGCCGAGCCGGAAAACAATACAACAAGTCCCGCGGGAACGACAGTAACCAGCAACCAAATCAACGAAAATTCTTCAGGTCGCATCTTAACGTCTGCTGCCTGCAGCTCTTTGTAAAGACTTGCAGCATATTTATCAAAAAAGCTTTTGCTTTTTTCGCCTTCTTTTTTTAATTTTTTACGTTTGCTTTGATGCTTAACAAGGGCAATGTCTGTAACATCACCCTCACGTTTTTTTAATTCCTCAACCCTTTTTTCCGCCGCAATCTTATCGGAAGAAACAAGAGAGAAGATTATAAAAGAAACAACAAAAGCAAGAAACGCAAATGCCATTGTAAGAAGTATAATGCTAATCATTGAACCAGTCATTATTAACCATCACTCCGTTTTCACGAATTCTTTCCACACATCTGGGAACTATTCCGGTTGCCTTAAACCGACCTTTAAATTTACCGTTAGAGTCGGTTTCACCATCTGTTTCGTAAACAAAAATGTCCTGCATTTTGATTACGTCGCCCTCCATACCTACTATTTCGGATATAGAGGTTACTTTTCTTGTACCGTCCCTAAGTCTCGCTTGCTGGACAATTAAATTTATAGCTGACGCCACTTGGTCTCTGATTGCTTTTGACGGCAATTCAGAACCTGACATCATAACCATAGTTTCTATACGAGAAATTGAATCTCTTGTTGAATTGGCGTGTATTGTTGTAAGAGAACCGTCGTGGCCGGTGTTCATAGCCTGAAGCATATCAAGAGTTTCTTCACTACGAACCTCACCTACGATAATCCTGTCAGGCCTCATACGAAGGGCATTTACAACTAAATCCCTTATACTTACCCTACCGCTGCCTTCCATATTTGCCGGGCGGCTTTCAAGGGTGATAACGTGTTTCTGCTTAAGCTGAACTTCGGCCGAGTCCTCGATGGTAATAATTCTTTCATCCTCCGGAATATATGAAGAAAGCACATTAAGCAGAGTTGTTTTACCTGAACCGGTACCACCGGATACAATAATATTAAGTTTACCTTTAACAGCCGCTTCCAAAAAATTAAGCATTCTTTGAGAAATCGATCCCCAAGTTACAAGATTCTCTGCTGTTATAGGAGTTTTACCGAATTTACGTATAGTCAAAATAGGACCTACAAGAGAAACAGGAGGAATAATCACATTTACACGAGAACCGTCAAGCAATCTGGCGTCAACCATAGGACTTGCCTCGTCAACGTGTCTGCCTACTTTTGAAACAATTCGGTCAATTATCTGCATCAAATGCTTATTGTCCTTAAATTTAATATCGGTAAGCACAAGCTTTCCCTTGGACTCAACATAAACCTGATTATAACCGTTAACCATTATTTCGCTGTAAAGGTCACTGTTAACAAGAGTCTGAATGGGACCGTATCCCATAATATCGTCAAAAAGTTCTTCTTTAACAGTATCTCTGCTTATTCTTGGTATACCATACTCACTTTTTTCAACATACTCGTCAATGAGCTGACGCATACCCTCTTCTGTGACTTCTACACCTGACGCAAGCTGCTTTTCAATAATATTTTGATGTATTTTGGACTTTACGTCCTCAAACGGATCAACATTTGCAACAACCTCGGTAAGCTTTTCACTGTTCACCGAACTCGTAGTTTTTTGTGACTGAAGTTCTTCACCTGACCCATATCTGTCTAATAATCCCATTTATTATTTCTTCTTTCGTTTTCCTGCCTGAATTTTGGAGTTTTCAAGAGAGCCTTCTCTTTCAAGAATAAGCTTGTTTGCAAAATTAACTATATCCTTTGCAATCACTGATCTTGGCTTAAATGTTATCAATGACTGACCGCTGTTAAGAGAATTATTCACAGTTTTCAAATCACTGGAAATAACAGCATACGCCTCCATATTAAGCAGATTTTCAAAATCAGAAATTTTTACGTTATTTTTCTTAACATTTTTATTAATGATAAGTTTTACCTTATCCTGCTGGCTAATCTGCTGCAATACGTTTTGACAAAGCTTTGCTCTTTTAAGGGAAAGAATATTTACGTCATTTACAACAAAAATATCATCGCTGGATTCAAGAGCAGTAATTACAGGATCCGTAAGAGCACAGCCGCAGTCAATAATTATGTACTCAAAATAATTTCTTGCAACGTCAATTATTGCTTTTGCATGATTTGACTGAACATACTCTGCAAGTTCCGGCGAAGTAGGAGATGCAAGGACTGACAAACCTGATGCATGAGTTGAACTGCAGCTGGTAAGGTTATCAATAGATATTCCGTTGGTATCTCTTACCAAATCAACAATTGTTTCATTTGGAATTATATCAAGAGCCATATCTGCGTCGCCGAACTGGAGATCAAGGTCTATCAACAGGGTTTTCTTGCCCTGAGTAGCAAGATATACCGCTGTGTTTGTGCAGATTGTGGTTTTGCCGACGCCGCCTTTTCCGCTGAAAAATGCATATACCCTTGAACGCATTTTTCTTTCAACATTAATTGTTTGGCTGAATTTTCTTTCATTTCTAACAATTTTATTAATGTTGCTGCAAAATTCTTCGCTGCCCACGTTGATATTCATAACCTGTCTTATACCGTACTGGGCGGCTCTGTTTACCAGCTCAACGCTGACACTTTCTGTAACAATAACAGCGGCGCAGCCGATGGAACTTAAGTTCATATCGTCTACATAATCAAGAAACTCATTTGTAATATTCTCGCTGTCCAAAGCGAAAACAACCACATCCGGCACAAAGCCCTGAATTCTTAATTTTGATTCAGGCTGAAAATCAGAATAACCGATAACAGAAATTTCAGAATTAAGCTTGTTTTTTACTGCTACCTTATACTCCGTTTTCTCCGAGCATACAACTAAATTTATATTTGCCATACCTTTTTTCTCCCCTTGGAAATAATCTATGCTGCGTCTTTCGGATTAAGCGCAAGTTTGAACTGATAGTTAGCTTCTATTTCAAAAAGCTCAACTGCCTGTTTAGGCGTAACCTCTACGGTTAATGTGCTGTACTGCTTTATTGAATTACCGCTGCTTGAAGCTGAAGAATTATCGCTTCTTGTTGAAACTCTGATAATCTTAAGGTCAGAGTAAGCAACGCTTGTTATAAATGAACCGTCTTCCTGTTCTTCCGCTATAAGAACATCAACCGTATCACCCTCATTGATATAACCGTCAACACCAGTAATACTGTCAGCGCTTAAAGAGTAAGCAACCTTACCGTCGGGTAATTTCAGTGAAAGTGCAACGTCCGCACCGTCTTCCTCTTGGAGTCGGCTTGTATTAATCTGCTCGCCTGCAAATATTTTATCAACAGTTACTTTGTTTACTATCTGCTCTTTTGTTGTTGCTACATTTGGCACAGCGTCGCTTGCAACAATATTTCTAATCTCAAAATATCCTGCATCTTCAGCAAACATTTCCTCTGTAATAGGAATATTAGCTTCAATATCCTGCACCGCCACGTAAACGTCTTTCATTTCTGCATCTTTAATAGTAGTTTTTTTCTCTATTTCACTTGCAAACATATATGTAGCAAAACCTGCAATAATTGCAATAACAACAGCTATTAAGTAAACCTTTTTCATTCTCTTTTCTCCTAACACATAGTTATTTATTACATTATATATAAAGGGTATAGTCTACCCGTTTTTTTCTACTTTAAATGTGGAAGTGGCAGTAAAATCTCTATACATTCCTCCCTGCCCTATTCCTATAATACCTGTGATGCTGTTAATCCTGTACTTAACAGCCACCGTAACGTCACCGTCGATTCTTTCCTCAACAGTAGGTCCGCCGGAATAGGATATGGTAACCGTTGTGGTGTCTTGATTTGAGGTAAGAGAATTTGACACTTGATCAAGTATATCCTGTTCTTGAATAGTATAGCTTGAGGAATTTGCTACGTAATCGCTTATACTGTACTCTTTGGAATCTACCAAGTCCCAGTTACCCTCTGCCGTGGTATTAAAGCAGGTATCGGTAAACTCCACACAGGCAACCCTTGCTGCATTTCGCGTGGCTGTTTGGACGTTGTTCATATTGTAAAACAACCAGCCGAAATCGATTATCATAAATAACAGCAACAAAAAGACGGGCAACACTAACACAAATTCCAGCATAGACTGACCGTCTTCCTTACTCCTATTATGTTTTTTTATGTTTTTCATTGAGATTTTCACCTCATAATACTTTTCTTTAAAAACAGGGGCAAGCTTCTGCCTGCCCCCTCAATCTGAACAATTATATTTGTATGTAAAGATTGTTTTGTTGTTAGAATTATTCTAAACAACGATACCGCTACCAACCTATCAAGCAGTTGTATTTGTATTATCAACATTAGAAAGCTGACTTTCGATATTTTCTGTCTTGTTTGCCAAGAAGCTTCTAACTGCTACGAGAGCTACAACGGCTACAAGAGCTACAAGAGCGATGATAAGAACATACTCCAGCATGCCCTGTCCATCCTCGTCCTTGATGAATCTGATCATTCTTTTTTCCTCCTTCTTTAAATATTCAGTAATTAAACTTTAAACTAATTAAAACATACCCACCTTTGACAAAACATTTTCCACCAAAGGAAAGCACATTGAAATTACCGCACCGACTGACAAAAACGGACCCATAGGAATAAGAGTTTTTAGTCCGCCTTTTTTTGTAGCCTTTAACACTACAAGCGCTACCGCTGCAAGCAATCCCATAATAACCATTGCCTGCATATAATTCATAAAGTAAATACAAAGTCCTATTACCGCACTGTACTTAATATCACCTGCTCCTACGGGAACTCGAAGGATACTTGGAATCGTACAACACAGAAAACCGACAAAAAAGCCAAATCCTGCGGATATTAACAAATTTGTAGTTTGACTTTCTATACAATAGTACGCAAGGTAGACGCCCTGAACTATAATCATTGCCAGCAGAAGCGGATTTGGAATTTTTCTTATTAACGAATCCACTATTGCTATGCTCAGCATTGGAAGAAGAAGTAAAAGATTTCTAACTAACAATGCCCAGCCGTCAGCTGTAAGCGCTGCGCAAACTGCACAAACCAAACTTACACCGATGATAACTACTTTAAATATCTTGTTGTTAAGTACAATTGTATCGCCGGGATCGTCGCTCCTCTTTAATATGAGTTTTTTTGATATAGGAATACCGGCAAATCCGATTAACAGTCCCCAAACAACGCCAACGGCAATTTTTATAAATAAAATTTTGTCCATCTCTAAACCTAAGGAATTTTTGTGCAGCATATAATTTTCTGCTACAACGAAATTGTATCACTCTTTGTCTAATTATGCAACGATTTGACAAATTTTTGTCAAATCAGCCAAATTAGACAGTTGAGTTTTATATAATATCACTAATAAATTTGATAAACTTATAAATATTATATAAACTTTCAATAAATTGCCCAAATATATCAAATATACATTAATGAATAATTATACCCTTATGCTATATTGATTTACCGTGAATTTATCATCGTTATAAACGTCAAGCTTATCAGTTATTGCCTTTTGGGCAACATCTTTTTTCTTAGGATTTAAATACTTAATTTTTTTCTTATTAGCGCTTGCCTCATATGTAATGATTTTTCCTGATTTTGCCTTACTTATTGCAAACTGGTGAATTATTTTATCGGTTTCATTGTTGAAAACGTCGTAAAAATTAATTTCTCCGTCAGTATCGTTATACAAAGCATATTCTGCCATATACCCCTCATATCCGGTAGAACTTTTAAAGCCTTTAGACAACACATCGTCTATCACACTGACAGGAGAACTTTCACTGTTGTTATACTGCAACAAAGATACGGAATATTCTTTAACAGAAGAAATATCAGACGCCCTCATAAGTTCGCACTTATCAGTAACTGCGTTTATACCCTTCTCCTTTAAAGCCTCGAGCCAACCCTGCCAGCCGTATTCGGCGGTGTATCTTTCCACGCAGAGAACATAGCCTCCTTCGTTCAAGTTAGCCTTCATAACCTCCGCATAATCCAAAAAAGCATTCTTGTACTGTTCTTCTCTCCATTTTCTTTCGCCGAAAAATGGCAAACCTGACGTATTTTTCATACAAACGTCAAGAAGTCCTCTGAAAGATGTAAGAGTATCTGCTTTTTCCTCAAACTTAACGTCATACACGTCTGAACAGATAAACTCAACATTATTAAGTTCCAGCTTTTCTGCAAGTTTTATGGCGTTGTCAACTGCAAGCTGATTAATATCTATTCCAACAACGTGACAGTCAGGATACATTTTTGCAATAAAGCAGGTGACAATACCGCAGTCGCAGGCAAAATCCACTACTTTACCTTTGAAAATCTCAGGATTGTCTAATATAAGATTGCCGATATGCCTAAACACTCCGCCGTCAAAAGCGGCGGAAACAAAAATGGAACCGTCAAAATGTTCATTTTTAATTTGATAAAAATAAGAGTTACTCGAATTCTGTCTTGAAGCTCGTGAATTAAGCTCCTGTGCAATTTTTTGTGTATAATCTTTATTTGTACGAATAGCCAGACCCGTAAGGAAATCGTTAGTGCTTTTTATGTATTTAAGTCCAACCTCCTGCATATAGCTGTCTACCTGTTCATAAGTCTTCATAAAATCGTTTCCTTTCAGTTATTGGTATAATTTTAACACATCAGCATACAAAAGTAAATAAAACTAAAAAAGCAGGACAAAGTCCTGCTTTAATTTTAATTTCCTTTTATTCTTTTCAGTGCGTTTTTTTCAAGGCGGCTGACTTGGGCTTGGGAAATACCAACCTCTTTTGCAACCTCCATTTGCGTTTTGCCCTGCATAAATCGCAGATACATTATATTACGTTCTCTCGGGTCAAGGTTTTCCAACTCGTCTTTAATCATTATTTCATCAATCCAATCGGTGTCGCTGTTACTGTCGCCGATTTGGTCCATAACGTAGATTGTATCGCCTGCGTCGCTGTAAACAGGCTCGTAAAGAGATACAGGGTCAACGATTGCTTCAAGGGCAAGAACAACATCGCTTTTTTTCATATCAAGCTCTTTTGCAATTTCCTCAATAGTAGGCTCGCGGTTATTTTCATTGGTCAGTTTTTCCTTAACCTGCATTGCCTTGTATGCCGTATCTCTCATGGAGCGTGATACCCTGATTGAATTATCGTCACGCAAATATCTTCTTATCTCCCCTATGCACATAGGAACCGCATAGGTAGAAAAACGCACGTCCAAATCAAGATTAAAGTTATCAATGGCTTTTATCAGCCCGATAACGCCCACTTGAAATAGGTCGTCCATATTTTCCCCTCTGTTTGAAAACCTTTGAACAACAGAAAGAACAAGACGCAGATTTCCCGTTATCAAGTCCTCTCTCGCCTTTTTATCACCGTTTCTGGCTTTTTTAAGAAGCTCCATTTTTTCGCTTTCTTTAAGCACTCTAAGCTGGCTTGTATTAATGCCGCATATCTCAACCTTATTAAACTGCACACTATCTATCCTTTAATATTTATGTACAAAAACGTGTGCATAAATATTATTGACAGTTATCTGCAATTTAACAAAATGAAAATGCAAAATTAACTAAGTTTTTATCGACCAAATATACCATATATAATATGTACTGCTCAAAAACACTGAATTAGTTATGCTATGGCATTTTATTGACTTTTTAATAGAGCGTTTTGCATTAAACTTTATCTTTCAAGTCCTGCGAGAGCAGCGCCAAGGGCACCGCAAAATTCAGGACAATCAGGGATAAAAATATCTGTATCTAACTGTTTCTTAAGCTCACTTACAACGCCTGCGTTATTGGCAACTCCACCTGTCATCATCACTCGGCTTTTATCCTTTGCGTTTGAATACATAGTTTTTATTTTAGTACCAACGCTTTTGTTAAGACCGTGAACAATATCTGCCACGGAGTGATTTTCGGCAATTAATGACACCACTTCGCTTTCCGCAAAAACAGTACACATACTTGAAATTGTAAGGTCGTTTTTATAGTTAAGACCTACAGTCGCCATATCCTTCATTTCAAGTTCAAGCACTTTTGCCATATTTTCAAGAAATCGCCCTGTTCCCGCTGCGCATTTGTCATTCATAACAAAGCCGGTCACATTACCGTTTTCGTCAACGCTTATTACCTTACTGTCCTGACCTCCTATATCAATAATAGTTCTAACATCATTATAAAGGTGTTTTGCGCCTTTAGCGTGGCAGGTTATTTCTGTAATGTTGTCATCTGCAAAATCTATATTTTTTCTGCCGTAACCTGTTGCTACAATAAATGCAATATCTTCCCTTTTAAGCTGTGATTTTTCAAGCGCCTTTTTAGCTCCTGAAGCCGCATTTGCTCCTGTTCGAACCATAACCCTCTTAACAATATTCTTATCTCTGTCAACGGCAACCAACTCTGTGGAAGTTGAGCCGCTGTCTATTCCTACATAATATTTTCCGCTCATATTTCTATCTTTCTTTACATTTGAAAATTGGCTGATTGTTTCGGCAAACCCCTCTATACGAGTTAAAAGCTGACCGTAGGACTGATTTGTAAAATCAGTTTCCACACGAATTATAGGAGTTTTGACATTTTTTAATTTTGAATATTCAAAATCATAATAATCACAGAATTTAACGGTGCTGTATATTATTCCGACACAGTTTTCATTTTCAGCAAGCTGTTCCCTTTGCCTTATATTTTGCATACGCATACAAGGTGTTTGTGAAAAAAGAGCCTTTGCATATTTCAGCATAATAGCGTCAAGGGTATCATTATCTTCAACCTCTAAAGGTGAAACATTTCTGCTGTTTGCACAGGTCATATCAATTATATCAATCCCGTTAAAACATTTTGAGCAAACGTCAATCAGTGATTTACTGCTTCTTGCCCCTAAAATTGCAACAAATTTTCCTTTGGGTACTTCTTTGTTTGAATCGAATGACGACAAAAACAAATCTACATCAAATTTTTTACCGCTGTAAAGCTCATAATCGCTGATAAACTTAATTAAATCGTCTTTAAATTTCACAACCCCACAGCCTGTATCGCAGGAAGGAAGGTCAATACAGTATGAAAATTCTGCATTTTCATAATTGACTGCATCAAAAACTCTCCTTGCGCTGTCACAGCAATTCATAAACAGGAGTTGTTTAATTTTATCACGGTGTATCTCCTCAAGCATTGCTTTAGCGTGAGAACACATATTTGCGTGCATTTTTCCTGATGAATAATCAAAATTTTCCGCTTCTGAGTTTATCAATATACTCTTTTCTGCAAAACCCGCAAGAATTTCCACAGGGGCATACTTACAATTATATCCAATCATTTTCTTTTCTCCAACAACTCAAGAAATGCTTCCATTCGGGTTACGGTTTGACCGTCGTTTACGTTTTGTGAATCGCATCCGTCGCCGTCAAGCACAAGAGTGGGTAATCCGTTTTTCTCCAAAATATCTTTTGCCATAGCGCTTGCACCTGCCGTTTGCTTGCAACCCCAGTGGCAGTACCAAACAACTCCGTCACATTTTAGCTCTTTTGCATATTTGAGAGCGGCATTTATTCTGTTAGCTGCACTGCCGTTGACGGTGTTTCTCAAAAGTCTGTCAGCCATAAAACGATACGGGTCTTTTTCATCAAGATTAACATCCACTGCATCAAGCACCATATCGCAGGCAACAATTTCACACCTGTCTGTAAAATTAATGAGGTTTCGCAAGGCGTCCTGTGTATAAGGGAGAGTATGAACCCAAAACAATCTTACACCCTTATATGTTTTAGGACATTTTTTTAGCTGTTCAACCATATCGCTGCTGTATTTTTCAGCTTCTTTCGTTCCCAGCATAACGTGGGTAGCGAAGATTGAAAGCATTTGAGAAGTCATTTCATCGGATAAATAACGTTCTTTCTTTAATTCGTATATCTGCCTAAAATTTTTAATTGTATTTTTGCTTCTTGAAACTACCTCACAAAGCCTATTCTCGTCAATTTTAAAATCGCTGTTACGTTCAATAAAATCCACCATTTCGTGAAGCTGATTTTCAACGTAAGAAACATTATTTTCATTATATTCCTTGGGAACATCAATCATAAAATGCTCAACATTGTAAAAATCAGCAATCCTTCGAAACGACAGATGATTAACGTCACAGGCAAGGCTTGTGTTTATAACAAATTTGGGCTTAGGAAGCACTCCTGACTCTGCCATACCTATAAATACTTTATGATATGAACACAAGGTTTTTGCAATACCGTTATTTTCAGCAGTTTCTATAAATATCTTTTCACTGCCGGCTGCCGCCAAATAACATGACAGCGCCTCGGGAAACAACTGATAAATACCTGCTGCATGGAGAATTTCACAAGGCAGATACAGACTGACAATAGCCGCCTTGTCAGCTTTTTTTAACGGCTTTATAGCTGAATCAGCCGCAGCCCACTGCATATACTGCCTTGCAGGAAGCAACAGCTTTGTGGGAAAATATTTGCACTGCAGTCCTGCCGCTGTAAAAACAAAAGACAATTCTTAGGGTACCCTCCATAAAGAGGGTGCCCTAAAACTTTATATACAGCCAAAATGATTTGATTGCAGGTTATAAGAAAATTATTTTTTAGGAGGGAAAAGCAATGAAATCATTAATTGAAGAAATGGG
>CALWVQ010000006.1 GCA_944385025.1 uncultured Eubacterium sp. | reverse complement strand
GAAATGTGTGTGCTTTATAACGACGGTATCTATATGGCAACAGGTGACGTGGCAGAGCGCCATACAAAGTTTGTAGGTTACATTGATATAGAGAAACGGGTTTATATCGAAAAAGATGATGATACAGTAATGTATGTCAATGATGTTATGTATAAAAAGCTGACAAATTCAGATGCCGCAGAATTCTCTGACAACAGTCAAAGAAATTAAAATTTGGCAAACTAAAAAGGACTTGTTCATATTGAACAAGTCCTTTTTCTGTGTTTGATATTATTAATCGGGATAACCGTCGGGATTTTGGCTCTGCCATCTCCAGCTGTCCTCACACATTTCCTCAAGTCCTCTTTCAGCCTTCCAGCCTAACTCTTTAAGAGCTTTGCTTGGGTCTGAGTAACAGGTAGCTATGTCACCGGCTCTTCTTGGCTTAATTACGTAAGGAATTTTCTTTCCTGATGCTTTTTCAAAAGCCTTAACAACATCAAGAACAGAGTATCCTGTGCCTGTGCCTAAATTGTAAATGAAAAGTCCGTTTTCTTTTTCAATCTTCTCTACAGCCTTGAGATGACCGAGAGCAAGATCCACAACGTGAATGTAATCTCTTACGCCTGTGCCGTCGTGAGTGTCATAGTCGTTGCCGAATACTCCCAGGCATTCTCTTTTACCGATAGCAACCTGTGTTATGTATGGCATAAGGTTATTTGGAATGCCGTTAGGGTCCTCACCCATAGTACCGCTTTTGTGAGCGCCGATAGGATTGAAATAACGAAGAAGGCAGACTGCCCATTCATTATCGCTGGTGTATAAGTCTTTAAGTATGCACTCAATCATATACTTTGTTCTGCCGTAAGGATTGGTAACTCCGCCAACCTCCATATCTTCTGTAAGAGGTGAAACGTTGTTCATTCCGTAAACTGTTGCAGAAGAAGAGAATACGATTTTTTTGCATCCGTGCTTTCTCATAACATCAAGAAGCACAAGGGTGCCGTTTACGTTATTGTCAAAATATTCAAGCGGCTTTTCAACGCTTTCGCCAACCGCTTTAAGTCCTGCAAAGTGAATTACAGAGTCTATATTTTCTTTTTCAAAAATTTCGCTCATACCCTTTGCATCACGAATGTCGCACTGATAGAACTTAAAGTCCTTGCCTACAAGAGCCTTGATTCTGTCATAAGAGCTTTTCTTGCAGTTGTAAAGGTTATCAACTACCACAATCTCTGCGCCTGAATTGATAAGCTCAACGCAGGTATGAGATCCGATATAACCTAAACCGCCTGTAACTAAAACTGACATAATATATCACTCCTTAAATTAGTTTACATTAATAAGCTTTGCCCCAATAAAGCATTTTTTTAGCAGGCTTGCCGCAGCATACGCATTTGTCGCCGATTTCTTCCTGCTCAAAGGGGATACAGCGTGATCCAACGCCTGTGATTTCTTTTACCTTGTCCTCACATTCCTCGTCGCCGCACCACATTGCTTTTACAAAACCGTCGCCGTTTTCTTCAAGCGCTTTTGTGATTTCGTCCATAGTTTTGCACTTGTATGTTCTTCTCTCTCTGTTTTCAAGAGCCTTTTGGTAAATTCCGTCGTGTACTTCCTTGAGTTTCTGAGGGATTACCGTTGCAATGTCATCAAGAGAAACTATTGTTTTTTCTCTGTTGTGTCTTGTAACAACAACGCACTGGTTGTTTTCAATATCTTTAGGACCTATTTCAACTCTTACCGGAACGCCCTTCATTTCATATTCGGCAAATTTCCAGCCCGGTGAGTTGTTGCTGTCGTCAATTTTTGCACGGCAGACTTTTTTCAATTCCTCAGTAATTTCTCTTGCCTTGTCGAGAACCCCTTCCTTATGGTGAGCAATAGGAATTACCATAACCTGAACAGGTGCAACAGCAGGGGGAAGAACAAGTCCGTTGTCGTCGCCGTGGGTCATAATTATAGCGCCGATAAGTCTTGTTGTAACGCCCCAAGATGTCTGGTGCGGGTAAGTAAGCTGGTTTTCATTATTTGAATACTGAATCTCAAATGCTTTTGCAAAGCCGTCGCCGAAATAGTGTCTTGTGCCTGCCTGCAAAGCTTTACCGTCGTGCATAAGCGCTTCAATACAGTAGGTGCGCTCTGCGCCTGCAAACTTGTCGCTGTCGGTTTTCATACCTTTAACAACAGGCATTGCAAGGTATTCTTCACAGAATTTTGAGTAAATGTTAAGCATTCTTTCAGTTTCTTCAATAGCTTCTTGGGCAGTAGCGTGAAGAGTGTGCCCCTCCTGCCATAAGAACTCACGTGAACGAAGAAACGGTCTTGTAGTCTTTTCCCACCTTACAACAGATACCCACTGATTATAAAGTTTGGGTAAATCTCTGTGGGAGTGAACAATTTCTTTAAAGTGTTCGCAGAAAAGAGTTTCCGAAGTAGGTCTTACGCAAAGTCTTTCCTCAAGCTTTTCGTTTCCGCCGTAGGTAACCCAAGCGCATTCCGGCGCAAAGCCTTCAACGTGGTCTGCCTCTTTTTGTAAAAGGCTTTCAGGGATAAACATAGGCATACATACGTTTTCGTGTCCCGTTTCCTTGAACATACCGTCAAGAATTTTTTGAATATTTTCCCAAATTGCGTAGCCGTAAGGTCTGATTACCATACATCCTTTTACGCTTGTGTATGAGATAAGTTCAGCCTTTTTGCACACGTCGGTGTACCATTTTGCAAAATCCTCATCCATTGAGGTTATTGCGTCCACCATTTTTTTCTGGTCCTTTGCCATATATATACTCCTCAAAAATGTAATAACTTGTAATTTTCTATATTATATACGAAAAACTAAAATAAGTAAACATCTATAAACTCTTTTTTTGCCTTATTTTTTGCCAACAGTAAAAAACAACAAAAAAAGTGGATAAAAGTGTACTTTTTTGTTTCACTTTGCAATTTGCTTTTTGATTTCTTTTGGTTTATAATCAAGGCATACAGACAAACGGAGGTGATTTCAACGGTTGATCCTATTATGATGAAGATTGATCTTCAAAAAGAGCTGACAGAAAAGCTGAATATCAATGAAGTGTTCGGGTTTGACGTGGGTTCGTTTCACATTGGTTTTGACGAAGCTACTGTTATATCGTGGATAATCATTGCAGCGCTGACTGTGGCGGCAATACTCCTTACAAGAAACTTTAAAGTTTCCGGCGAGATTTCAAAGCGTCAGCAGTTAGTTGAGCTTGCCTACGAAAAATCTTACGGATTTTTTAAAGGTATTGTGGGCGAAAAGGGTGAGTTTGTAATACCGTGGCTTATGACGGTAGCGCTTTACCTTGCGGCGTCAAATACAGTGGGCATTTTCGGCGAGATTTTCTTCGAGTTTAAACCCCCTACAAAAAGTATGCAGGTTACTCTCGTGTTAGCGCTTACAAGTATAGTTATCGTTGAGTATTGTTCCTTTAAGGATAAGGGCTTTTTTGGAAGAATAAAGGCGTTTACAAAGCCTATTTGGATAATAACTCCGATTAACATACTTGAGGTGTTTACAAAACCTCTTTCACTTTGTATGCGACTTTTCGGTAACGTCCTTGCAGCTTTCACTATTATGGAGCTTATAAAGATTTACGTTCCTGTGGTAGTGCCTGTGGCATTCAGTCTGTATTTCGATTTGTTCGACGGACTTTTGCAGGCGTATATTTTCGTTTTCCTCACATCACTTTATATACAGGAAGCTTTTGAGGGCGAAGAAGAAACTACCGACAAACAAAAAAAGAAAATAAAAAAAGTAAACAGAAAACACAAAAGTCAGGTTGCCTGATTTCAATAAATTAAAAGTAATTTAAGGAGATATAATTATGGGATTAATTGCTATTGGTGCAGGTATTGCAGTATTAGTAGGTTTCGGTGCAGGTATCGGTATCGGTATCGCAACAGGTAAAGCAACAGAGGCTATTGCACGTCAGCCTGAGGCTTCAGGTAAAATCCAGACAGCGCTTCTTCTTGGTGCCGCTCTTGCAGAGGCTACCGCTATTTACGGTCTTATCGGCGCAATTCTTATTATGGTATTGCTTAAGTAAGAACTGACGGTTATTAAGTTGAAAGAAGGATTGGTTGAATGCTTAATTTTGACATAAACATTCTCTGGTCTCTGATTAACCTGATAATTCTGTTTGTCCTTATGAGACTTTTCCTTTTCAAGCCAATCAAAAAAGTGCTTGCAAAGCGTAAAGAAATGATAGACAGTCAGTTTAAGGAAGCAGAGGAAAAAGAGAAAAGCGCACAGGAGCTGTACGACAATTATAAGTCACAGCTTTCAGGCGTTGAAAATGAGAAAAAAGAAATTATAGCACAGGCAAGAGCCGATGCTAAAAACGAATATAACAAGATAGTAAAAAGAGCTGAAACAGAGGCAGATAAGCTTAAAGAGGACGCTAAGCGTTCAAGCCGTATTGAAAGCGAAAAGGCAAGACTTGCCGTTAAAGAGGATATTGCCCAGCTTGCAATGGAAACTGCAGAAAAAATTATCGGCGAAAAAGTGTCTGCCCAAACTGACAGCGAAATTTACGATAAATTTTTAAACGAAGGTAGTGACAGCAGTGAGCAGTAGTTTTAGTAAATACATTGACGCACTGCTTGCTTCACAAACCAGTGTGTCATCACTTGAGGATGCTTTAAGAATAGTTAAATCAAGCAGCGAACTTGTAGACACTCTTGACAACCCCAATATCACGCCTGCGGAGAAGGAAAAAGTTGTTGATGACTTGTTTGCCCCGTCAGTAAAAAAGGTTATATTTGATTTGTCAAAAGACTGCAGGATTGATGCCCTTGAGGATATTGTTACAGAGTATATCCACGTTCTTGACAAGCAAAGCAATGTAGCCGACGCAGTTATTTACTGCGTAACTCCTCCTGATGAAAAACAGCTTGAAGGTATCAAGGAGTTTATCTGCAAAGAGGAAAATGCCAGCAAGGCAAATGTTGAAATTGTTGAGGATAAAGAGCTTATAGGCGGTTTTATTGTTCGTGTTTCAGGCAGGGAATATGACTTCAGTCTTAAAAGCAAGCTTGATAAAATCAAAAGCCAAGTAATGAAAACCGCTCGTGAGAGTAACGTTGACAGCGGCAATGTTATAGCTGTCTTAAAGCAGGATATTAAGGATTTTGAATACAGAACAGACGGCGAGCAGATCGGCACCGTTGTTCGTGTAGGCGACAGTATTGCCACAATTCACGGACTTGACCACGCTATGTACGGCGAAATCGTTGTTTTTGAAAACGGCGTAAAGGGAATGGTGCAGGATATTAAGAAAAACCAAATCGGCGTTATTCTATTCGGTTCTGATGTTGGAATACATCAGGGTACAAGAGTTAAGAGAACTAACAAAAAAGCGGGTATTCCTGTCGGCGAGGCATTTATAGGAAGAATCGTAAACTCTCTCGGCGAGCCTATTGACGGCAAAGGGGATATTAAGGCTGAGGACTATCGTCCTGTTGAACAAAGTGCTCCTTCAATCGTTGACCGTAAGAGCGTTGATACTCCTATGGCAACAGGTATTTTGTCTATAGACTCTATGTTCCCGATAGGAAGAGGACAGAGAGAACTTATCATCGGCGACAGACAGACAGGTAAAACGGCTATCGCTGTAGATACAATTTTGAACCAAAAAGGCAAGGGCGTTATTTGTATTTACAATGCAATCGGTCAGAAAGCATCCAGCGTTGCAAAACTTGTTAATACCCTTGAAAAAGCAGGAGCAATGGAATATACCATCGTTGTGTGCGCTACTGCCTCCGACCCTGCTTCTCTTCAGTACATTTCACCTTATTCTGCAACAGCGCTTGCAGAGCACTTTATGTATCAGGGCAGGGACTGCCTTATTGTATACGATGATTTAAGCAAACACGCAGTAGCTTACCGTGCCCTTTCACTTCTTCTTGAAAGAAGTCCGGGCCGTGAGGCTTATCCTGGCGACGTTTTCTATCTTCACTCACGTTTGCTTGAACGCTCAAGTAAGCTGAGCGATGAGTTGGGCGGCGGTTCGATTACAGCATTGCCTATTATTGAAACACAAGACGGCGACGTATCTGCTTATATTCCTACAAACGTAATTTCAATTACGGACGGTCAGATATTCCTTGAAAGCGACTTGTTCTTCAGCGGTATGCGTCCCGCCGTAAACGTAGGACTTTCAGTATCACGTGTAGGCGGCGCCGCACAGACCAAAGCTATGAAAAAGGCAGCGGGTTCACTTCGTATCGACTTGGCACAGTACAGGGAGATGGAAGTGTTCACCCAGTTTGCGTCTGACCTTGATGAAGAAACAAAAGCAAACCTTGTATACGGAAAGGGACTTATGGAGCTTTTGAAACAGCCCCGTAATCATCCTTTGTCTTTAACAGATATGGTAGTGACTCTTGTTGCCGCTACTAACAGAAAGTTTGTGGATGTTCCTGTGGACGAAATCAAGAAATATCAAACGGATATGCTTGAGTATATCAATTCTACTTATCCTCAAATCAGTGCAGCTATTGAAAAGGATAAGGTTCTTGACGACGATATTAAGGAACAGATTATAAGCGCAGTAGATAATTATAAGAAGGTAAACAATGGCTAATTCTCGTGAAATTCAGGCTAGAATGAGGTCTATCAAGGATACTATGAAAATCACAAATGCAATGTGTATGATATCCTCGTCAAAACTTCAGAAAGCCAGAAAGAATTTAAAGAATACCGAGCCTTACTTTTATACAATTCAGGACGCTTTGGGAAAAATTCTTGATTTATCGCCTGATACAGGTAATGAGTTTTTCGACTTGAGAGAGGACGTTCCCGAAAAAGAGCGCAAAAAGGGTTATATTGTAGTAACCGCTGACAAAGGAATGGCGGGGGCATATAACCATAATGTTATAAAAATTGCCGAAAATGAGGCACTTTCCGACAACAAGAATATGCTTTTTGTTGTCGGTGAAGTGGGCAGAAGGTATTTTGAAAAAAAGAATATACCTATTGATATTGATTTTAAGTATACAGCTCAAAATCCCAATATGAACAGAGCAAGAATTATCAGCGAAAAGATAGTTGAGCTTTTTAAGCAGGGCGAACTTGATGAGGTGTATATCGTCTTTACAAGAATGGTTAATTCCGTAACATTTAATGCGGAGATGAAACAGCTTTTACCTCTTAAAAAGACGAAAATTACTCAAAATTTAGAGCGCAGTAATAACTATCAGCAGTGCTTTTTTGAGCCCGATATTGATACTGTTTTTGAGCATATAGTGCCAAATTATGTGGCAGGCTTTGTGTACGGTGCTTTGGTTGAAAGCTACTGTGCCGAGCATAACGCCAGAATGATGGCAATGCAGACTGCAACAGATGCAGGAAAGGATATGCTTAAATCACTTGATATAGAGTATAATCGTGCCAGACAGGCTGCTATTACCCAGGAAATAACCGAAGTTATAGCAGGTGCAAAGGCACAGAAAAACAAAGAAGAGTAGGAGGTGTCCTTTTGTGAATAACGGTAAAATCGTACAGGTTATGGGACCTGTTGTTGACGTTGAGTTTAAAGATGAGTTACCAAAGATTAAGGACGCTCTTGAGGTAAATCTTGACGGTAAAAAGCTTGTTATGGAAGTTAGCCAGCATATCGGCTCAAATTGCGTGCGCTGCATTATGCTTGCTGCTTCAGAAGGACTTGCCAAGGATATGGAGGTCGTTGCCACAGGTGACGCTATTAAAGTTCCTGTAGGTAAAAAGACTTTGGGCAGACTTTTTAACGTTGTAGGCGATACAATTGACGGCAAAGAAAGCCTTGAAAATGAAGAACATTGGGCAATTCACAGAAATGCACCAAGCTTTGAGGAACAGGCAAGCGAGGTAGAAATACTGGAAACAGGTATCAAGGTAATCGACTTGCTTACTCCTTACCAAAAAGGCGGTAAAATCGGTCTTTTCGGCGGCGCAGGTGTTGGTAAAACAGTTCTTATTCAGGAACTTATCACTAACGTAGCCACAGAACACGGCGGATACTCTATCTTTACAGGTGTAGGTGAACGTAGCCGTGAGGGTAACGATTTGTGGAACGAAATGGGCGAGTCAGGCGTTTTGGAAAAAACTGCCCTTGTATTCGGTCAGATGAACGAGCCTCCCGGAGCAAGAATGAGAGTAGCTGAAACAGGTCTGACAATGGCGGAGTATTTCCGTGATGTTGACCATCAGGACGTTCTTTTGTTTATTGATAATATTTTCCGTTTTGTTCAGGCAGGTTCAGAGGTTTCTGCTCTTTTAGGCAGAATGCCTTCAGCGGTTGGTTATCAGCCAACCCTTGCTACCGACGTTGGTGAATTACAGGAGCGTATTGCTTCAACAAAGACAGGTTCAATCACATCGGTTCAGGCAGTTTATGTTCCTGCCGATGACTTAACAGACCCTGCTCCTGCAACTACATTTGCACACCTTGACGCTACAACAGTTCTTTCAAGAAAGATTGTTGAAAAGGGTATTTACCCTGCCGTTGACCCTCTTGAGTCAAACTCACGTATTCTTGAGGCAGACGTAGTAGGTCAGGAACATTACGACGTTGCAAGACGCGTTCAGGCTTATCTTCAAAAGTATAAGGAGCTTCAGGATATTATTGCAATTCTCGGTATGGAGGAATTGTCCGACGAGGATAAGCAAGTGGTATACAGAGCAAGAAAGATTGAAAAATTCCTTTCACAGCCTTTCCACGTAGCCGAGGCATTTACAGGCCAGCCTGGTATTTATGTTCCTGTTAATGAAAGTATCAGAGGGTTTAAGGCTATTGTTGACGGTGAAGTTGACGATGTTCCCGAAGCAGCATTTTTCAATACAGGCACTATTGATGACGTAATGAAAAAGGCTAAGGAATTATCAAGATAACAGGTGATTTTATGAATACCTTTAAACTTACTATAATTGCGTCAAACAAAATATTTTTTGACGGCGAGGCGCAGTCTTTGGTTGTTCCACACGTTGACAGAGGGCTTGAGGGATTTCTTGCCCACCACGAAAACTGTGTTTTGCCCATCGACGAGGGCGAAATGAAAATTGTTGATAAAGACGGAAATACCATAGACGCCTTTGTGGGCAACGGTTTTCTTGAGTTTCTTGACAATGTTGCCACTCTTGTGTGCATTTCTGCCGAACTTCCCGAGGAAATCGACGAACGCCGTGCGCAGGAGGCAAAAATGCGAGCCGAAGAGGAACTCAGACAGAAACAGTCCCAGCTTGAGTATTATCATTCACAGGCTAACTTGGCAAGGGCGATGGAGCGTCTTAAAATTAAAAATCGTCATAACTTGAAAATATAGAAAAAAGGTCGGATTGCTCCGACCTTTTTCTTGCTTTACCGTGATTGCGTAATTATTGAAATAATGTTGGTTATAAAATGCTTTCCAAAATCATATCAAGTTTTTTTAACTGACTTTCGCCTATAATGGTTATACCGTTATCGTATAAAAGCTGGGCGGCTATACCGTTTCCCTCAACTAAATTGCCGCTGAAAGTGCCGTCATAAATTTTGCCGAAGCCGCAGCTTGGACTTCTCTCTTTAAGTATTGCAACCTGACATCCGCTTTCCTGTGCAACGTACAGTGCTTTTTCAGCTCCGTCATTAAATTCTTCCGTTAAGTCTTTGCCCTCTTTCGAATAAACCCTGCCGTTTTTTATTTCGCTGGGCAGTCTGGGTATTTTAAGCCCTGCAAAGCATTCGGGGCAAATGGGTATAAGAGTGTACTTTTCACCTAATTTTATTATCTCGTCACACTTGTTATTTCCGCCGTTATATTTGCAGTTTTCTCCCAACAAACAGGCGCTTACAGCTATTTTCATTTGTCTATTTTCTCCTTTTTGCTATGACAGTAATAAAACCTAATACGAACAAAATTATGATTATTGAAGTAATGAAGGCAATGGGTTTTCCTAAAAGAGGGATTTTACCCATTATTCCCATAAATCCTATTAAGATAAATAATGCCAGTATAAACACAGAAACTATTATTGCAATTTTCTTGTTGTTCATATAATCACCTGATAAAATCATACCACACTTTCATCCTTGTGTCTATGTTTGAAAGGCAGTACTTTTGGTCAAATATTAAAATTTGGTGTCAAAATTGTAAAAAATATTGATAAATATAAAGATACGTAATATTATATACACAAATTATAGTGGCGGTATGTTTTTTTATGGATTTGTTAAAGCAAAAAATATTAGACGAAGGCGAAGTATACGAGGGCAATATTCTTAAAGTTGACGGTTTTTTAAATCACCGTATAGATATTCCTTTTATGCGCCAGGTAGCAAAGGAATTTCACAGGCTTTTCAATAATTGCGAGATTAACAAAATTCTTACCATTGAAGCTTCCGGCATTGCTATCGGTGCTCTTGTGGCACAAGAGTTTGGCTGTCCTTTGGTATTTGCCAAAAAAACAAAGACAAAAAATATTGCCGGGGACGTTTATACGTCTAAAGTTGAAAGTTTTACCCACTCTACAACTTATGATATTATCGTTTCTAAAAGGTTTTTAGGCAAAGATGATAAAGTCCTTATTGTTGACGATTTTCTTGCAATCGGAAATGCACTTGACGGACTTATTTCTCTTGTCAAAGACAGCGGGGCTACCGTTGTAGGCTGCGGCGTTGTTATTGAAAAAGGTTTTCAGCACGGCGGCGATAAGCTAAGAGCACAGGGCGTTAACGTTCAGTCCCTCGCCATTGTTGAGAGTATGGATAGCAAAACTGGACAAGTCTTTTTCAGAGACTGATTTTTATTCGGTTATTGGGCGTGAGCCTTTTAATAAATATTTTTTTACGGAGGAAAGAAATGAAACTCACAAAAAAAATTGTTGCAATTATTCTTTCAGTTCTTCTTGTAGTAGCTTGCTTTGCAGGTTGTTCAAGCGATAATACTGAAAATGACAGTGCAGCACAGACAACAGACATCAAAGTAGGATTTATTTTCTTACACGATGAAAACTCAACCTATGACAAAAACTTTATCACAGCAGCAGATGAGGCTTGTGAAACTCTCGGCATAGCTCCGGAGAATGTTATCAAAAAGACAAACATTCCTGAGGACCAGACTTGCCGCGAAGCTTGCGATGACCTTGTAGATCAGGGCTGTGACTTTATTTTTGCAGACAGCTTCGGTCACGAGGACTATATCATTGAGGCTGCAAAGGCTTATCCTGATGTTCAGTTCTGCCATGCAACAGGAACAAAGGCTCATACAGAAAACCTTCCTAACTATCACAACGCATTTGCTTCTATCTATGAGGGCAGATATCTTGCAGGTATCGCAGCTGGTATGAAGCTTAACGAAATGATTGCCGACGGTAAGATAACCGAGGATCAGGCTAAAATGGGTTACGTAGGCGCTTATACTTACGCAGAGGTTATTTCAGGTTATACCTCATTCTTCCTCGGCGCTCGTTCAGTTTGCCCATCAGTAACAATGGAAGTATCATTCACAGGTTCTTGGTATGATGAAACAGCCGAAAAAGAGGCTGCTAACAAGCTTATCTCTAACGGATGTGTTCTTATCAGCCAGCACGCTGACTCAATGGGTGCTCCTACAGCTTGCGAGGCTGCAGGCGTTCCTAACGTTTCATACAACGGCAGCACAGTAAGCGCTTGTCCAAATACATTTATCGTATCTTCAAGAATTGACTGGGCTCCATACTTTGAGTATGCAATCAAAGCTGTTATGGACGGAACTGAAATTGCTCACGACTGGACAGGTGACCTTACAACAGGTTCAGTTGTTCTTACAGATGTAAACGAGCAGGCTGCTGCAGCAGGCACTCAGGAAGCTATCGACAAGGCTGTTGAGGAAATGAAGGCAGGTACACTTCACGTATTTGATACTTCAACATTTACAGTAACTGTTACTGACAGCACTAATGTAAACGCAAAGGTAGATGCAGACGGTCACCTTACAAGCTATATGGCTGACGTTGACACAGATGCAAACTATACTGCTGATACAGAGGCAGTAGCAGACGGCTACTTCCACGAGTCAGAATACCGTTCAGCTCCTTACTTTGATATTCAGATTGACGGTATCAACCTTCTTGATACAAAGTTCTGATTACAGTATCAGTCAGTAGGGGAGAACTCTAAAATAATCTTTATCCGTGCCTGCTTTTTTGCAGGCACGGTATAATCTTTTAAGGAGGTTAGCAATGAGCGAAACTTTTGCTGTTGAATTAAAGGGCATTACAAAAACTTTCGGTAATATTGTTGCGAATAAAGACGTAAATCTGCAGGTGCGCAGAGGTGAAATACTTGCTATTCTCGGAGAGAACGGCTCGGGAAAAACTACTCTTATGAATATGGTGTCGGGAATTTATTTTCCTGACGAGGGCCAGATTTTTGTTGACGGTAAGGAGGTTGTAATCAAATCTCCTCGTGATGCCTATAAATACAAAATAGGTATGATACATCAGCACTTTAAGCTTGTTGATGTTTTTAATGCTACCCAAAATATAGTTTTGGGTATTAAAGATGAAAAGAAATTCAGTCTGAAAGAAACTGAAAAAAAAGTTAAGGAAATCACGGAAAAATACGGATTTTCTATTGACCTTAACAAAAAAATCTATGAAATGTCTGTATCCGAAAAACAGACAGTTGAAATTATCAAGGTATTATACAGAGGTGCGGATATTCTTATTCTTGATGAGCCTACCGCTGTATTAACACCACAGGAAACTCGAAAATTATTTGATGTTCTTCGCCGTATGCGTGAAGATAATAAATCAATTATCATAATTACACATAAACTCCACGAGGTGCTTGAAATCAGCGACAGAGTAACAACTCTTCGCAAAGGCGAATATGTTGGCACCGTTAATACTGCTGACGCAACAGAGCAGTCCCTTACCGAAATGATGGTAGGTGCCAAGGTGGAACTTAATATCGAAAGAAAAGACCCTGTCAATCCAAAAGAAAGACTTGTTGTTGAAAACCTTACAGTAAAAAGCCGTGAGGGTAAAAATCTTTTAACCGACGTAAACTTTACGGCATACAGCGGAGAAATTCTGGGTATTGCGGGTATTTCAGGTTGCGGTCAAAAGGAACTTTTGGAATCAATCGCAGGTCTTCAAAAGCCCACAGGCGATTCTTCAATCATTTATAAAATCGACGGTGAGGAGCAGCAGCTTGTTGGCAAATCGCCGCGAGCAATACGCAAATTGGGCGTTGCCCTTTCATTTGTTCCCGAGGACAGATTGGGAATGGGACTCGTTGGCAATATGGACATTGTAGACAATATGATGCTTCGCAGTTATAAAAAGGGCAATTCTGCATTTCTTGACAGAAAAGAATCAAGAGAGCTTGCAGAAAATGTTATTAAACAGCTTGAGGTTGTTACTCCCAGCGCATCAACTCCTGTAAGACGTCTTTCAGGCGGTAACGTTCAAAAAGTTCTCGTAGGCAGGGAAATCGCCTCAAACCCCAAGGTGCTTATGGTGGCATATCCCGTAAGGGGACTTGATATCAACTCTTCTTATATTATCTACGATCTCCTTACAAAGCAGAAAGAGCAGGGCACCTGCGTAATATTTGTTGGTGAGGATTTGGACGTTCTTGTTCAGCTCTGCGACAGAATAATGGTAATCAATTCAGGAAAAATTACAGGTATAGTCGACGGTAAAACCGCTGAAAAAGAGCAGATTGGTTTGCTTATGACTAAAAGCATAACACAAAAGGAGGATAACAATGAGTAATAAAACTACGGCTCACGAACCAAAGTTTCATATTGTAAAAAGAACAAGTATTCCTCCTCTCAATGCGTGGCTTGTAAGGATTATTTCAGTTCTGCTGGCACTTGTCGTTTGCGCTATGCTTACAATGGTTTTAACACACGAAAATCCTTTCAGTGTTTACGGTACGATGATTAAGGGTGCGTTTGGGACTTCAAGACGAGTTTGGAATTTGCTGCAAAGTCTTGCAATGCTCTTGTGTGTATCTCTTGCCATTACACCTGCTTTCAAAATGAGATTTTGGAATATCGGAGGCGAGGGACAGGTTCTTGTTGGCGGACTTGCAACAGCAGCTTGTATGATTTTGCTGGGCGATAAAATTCCTAATGCGCTTTTAATAATCGTAATGATTATTGCCAGCATTGTGGCAGGTGCAGTTTGGGCAGTTATCCCAGCTATATTTAAAGCAAAGTACAACACAAACGAAACACTTTTTACCCTTATGATGAACTATGTTGGTATTCAGCTTGTTTCTTATTTTGTAATGTATTGGGAAAATCCAAAGGGTTCAGGCAAAATCGGTATCATTAACCAAAGCACACACGCCGGTTGGTTCCCGTCATTAGGAGAGTATGAGTATCTTCTCAACATAATTATCGTTCTTGTTATTACCGTGGGAATGTATATTTATCTAAAATACAGCAAGCACGGTTACGAGATTGCAGTTGTAGGTGAAAGCGAGAATACTGCAAGATATATCGGAATTAACGTTAAAAAAGTTATTATCAGAACAATGCTTCTTTCAGGTGCAGTGTGCGGTATAGCAGGCTTGCTCCTTGTAGGCGGTACAAATCATACCATAGCAACAACAACGGCTGACAACAGAGGATTTACGGCAATTATGGTGTCGTGGCTTGCAAAGTTTAATCCCCTTTATATGATTTTAACCTCATTCCTTTTGGTGTTCTTCCAAAAGGGAGCAAGCGAGATTTCCACTGTTTTCGGTCTCAACGAGTCTTTTTCTGACATTATCACAGGTATAATTCTCTTCTTTATCATAGGAAGTGAATTTTTCATCAACTATCAAGTGAAATTTCACAAAACAAAGAAGGAGGTAAAATAAATGATTTCAGCAACAGTAGTTACTTTCCTTCAAAGAGCCGTTATGCAGGGTATACCTCTTCTTTACGGCTCCACAGGTGAAATATTAACGGAAAAATCGGGTAACCTTAATCTTGGTATTCCCGGTATTATGTACGTAGGCGGTATCAGCGGAGTTATTGGTGCTTTTATGTATGAAAACTCATTGGAATCTCCTGCGGATGCTAACGGCTTTCTTGCTGTTATGATACCTCTTTTGAGTACGATAATCGGTTCTGCCTTGGTAGGTTTGATTTACTGTTTCTTAACTGTAACGTTAAGGGCAAATCAAAACGTAACAGGTCTTGCCATTACTACCTTCGGTGTGGGCTTCGGTAACTTCTTCGGCGGCTCTCTTATCAAAATTACTGGCGCCGACGTTCCTTCAGTTGCCCTTACCACTACAAGTAATTTCTTCAGAAAAACTTTACCAATTGCAGAAACAACAGGCGATTTCGGTAAGATTTTCCTGTCATACGGTTTTCTTGCCTATCTCGGAATTATTATTGCCATTGCCTGCAGTATCTTCCTTAACCGTACAAGAGGGGGACTTCATCTTCGTGCAGTAGGCGAAAATCCTGCAACCGCAGACGCAGCAGGTATAAGCGTTTCAAAATCAAAGTATCTTGCAACTTGTATCGGCAGCGTTATCGCAGGTCTCGGCGGTCTTTACTATGTTATGGACTATGCCTGCGGCGTATGGTCAAACGAGGGCTTCGGCGACAGAGGATGGCTTGCAATCGCTCTTGTTATTTTTGCCGTGTGGCGACCAAATCTTGGTATTCTCGGCTCTATTGTTTTCGGCGGACTTTATATCGTATATTTGTTTATACCCGGTCTTGCCCTTCGTACACAGGAGCTTTTCAAAATGCTGCCCTATGTGGTAACAATACTTGTTTTGATATTTGTAAGCGTTAAGGAAAAGAAAGAAAATATGGGTCCTGCGTCACTTGGACTGTCATATTTCCGTGAAGAAAGATAAAATCAATATATAAATTTAAGGCTGGTACATTGTACCAGCCTTTTGTTGTTTTATTAAGTGTTACTTTATGTTGTTATCCTTCGTAATCGCTTTCATTTTCCCAGTTGTGCCAAATGTTTTGAACGTCGTCATTTTCTTCAAACATTTCAATCATTCTTGCCATATTTTTCATATCCTCTTCGCTTTCAAGTCTTGTGTAAGTTTGAGGAATGTAAGCAGGCTCAGAAGAAATGATTTTGTATCCCTTCGCTTCAAGCTCGTCGCGGATAACGCCCACGTCGTTTGCGTCTGTTCTGATTTCAAAAATATCCTCATCGTCTGTAAGAAAATCAGTTGCGCCGCTTTCAAGAGCGTCCATCATAAGCTGATCTTCGTCAACGTCTTCCTTTTCAATTACGATAACGCCCTCTCTGCCGAACATAAATGTTACAGAACCGGGTGTACCCATATTTCCGCCTGCTTTGTCAAAGTAGTGGCGAACTTCCGACGCAGTTCTGTTTCTGTTGTCTGTCAGAGTCTCAACTACTACCGCAACGCCTGAAGGACCATATCCCTCGTAAACGATTTCTTCGTAGTTAGCTCCGTCGCCCTCGCCGGCAGCTTTTTTAAGCATTCTGTCAATATTATCGTTAGGCACGTTGTTCTGCTTTGCTTTTGCTATAACGTCGCGAAGTTTTGCATTGTTGTTAGGGTCGGGACCGCCGTTTTTAACTGCTACGGCAAGCTCACGTCCGATTTTAGTGAAGATTTTTGCTCTTGCAGCGTCATTTGCACCCTTTTTTCTCTTAATGGTGCTCCATTTGTTATGTCCGCTCATATTGTCACTCCTTAATCCAAATCCTTAATAACTTAAAGATTTTATCACATATTATCAAATCTTTCAAGGGGAAAAGGCACATTGACCCATTAACTATATAAAATAATATAAATAAATGTTGTGTAATATCTGTATTTGTGGTATTATATACGGGTAAAATTTTATGTTTTGGAGGTAGGACATATGTTTCCTGACTACTATGACTCAATCGCAAAGGTTGCAGAGACCGATAAAGAGGTTGCTGACGCAATGGCTCTTGAACTTAAAAGACAGAGAGAAAATATTGAACTTATAGCTTCTGAAAACCTTGTTTCACCGCAGGTAATGGCAGCAATGGGTTCAGTGCTTACTAATAAATACGCAGAGGGACTGCCGTCAAAGAGATATTACGGCGGCTGTCAGTATGTTGATATTGTTGAGGAAATTGCTATTAAAAGAGCTTGCGAGGTGTTTGGCTGTAATTTTGCAAACGTTCAGCCACATTCAGGCGCACAGGCTAATACTGCCGTGTATCTTGCTCTTCTTAAACCAGGTGATACTGTAATGGGTATGAGCCTTGATAACGGCGGCCACCTTACTCACGGCTCACCTGCAAATATCAGCGGTAAGTATTTCAACTTTGTTCCTTACGGCGTTGACGATAACGGATTTATTGACTACAAAGAATTTGCAAAGCAGGTAAATAAAGTTAAACCTAAATTAGTTGTAGCCGGCGCTTCTGCTTATCCGAGAGAGATTGACTTCAAAACAATGGCAGACATTTCTCACGCAAACGGTGCAATGTTTATGGTGGATATGGCTCATATCGCAGGTCTTGTTGCTGCAGGACTTCATCAGTCACCAATCCCATATGCTGACGTTGTAACTACCACAACTCATAAAACTCTTCGCGGACCGCGCGGCGGACTTATTCTTTGCAATAACGAGTACCTTGCAAAGAAACTTAATTCAGCAGTATTCCCCGGCACACAGGGCGGTCCTCTTATGCACGTTATCGCAGGTAAGGCTGTTTGCTTCGGCGAGGCTTTAAAGCCTGAATTTAAAGAATATCAGAAGAGAGTTATTGAAAACGCAAAGGCTCTTGCAGAGGGTCTTACAAAGAGAGGACTTAACCTTGTTTCAGGCGGTACAGACAACCATCTCTGCCTTCTTGACCTTCGCGGCACAGGCGTAACAGGTAAAGAGCTTGAGCATCGTCTTGATGAGGTACATATCACTCTTAACAAGAATACAGTTCCAAACGAGCCTCTTTCTCCGTTTGTTACTTCTGGCGTTCGTATCGGCACTCCTGCCGCTACAACAAGAGGTCTTAACACAGATGATATGGATAAGATTGCAGAGTATATTTACCTTGCAGTTACTGATTTTGATAATAAAAAAGATGAAATTTTGAAGGGTGTTGCAGAAATTTGTGCTAAATACCCGCTTTATGAGTAAATTAAGAGTATGAAAGTATTTCTGATTACGATTTTAAAGATAGGCTTGAAGGTGCTTTATGCACCTCTCAAGCTTGCTAAGACGCAAAACAGAATTGTTTACCTTTCAAGACAGAGTAACGACAAAAGTATTGATATGCTTCTGCTTGAAAAAGAACTTAATAAAATTTGTCCCGATACCCAGCAGGTTTTCAGACTGCGTATGATACCCTCGGGTTTCTTTGATAAGATTAAATACTGTTTCGGCGTGATAGGGGATATGTATTACCTATCTACTTCCAAAGTAGCAATTTTGGACACTTATTCAATTACAGTATCCTGCTTAAAGCATAAAAGCGACTTGAAAGTAATCCAAATGTGGCACGCCTTAGGAGCAATAAAGAAATTCGGCTTGCAGAGTATCGGTACAAAAGAGGGCAGAGACGAGAATTTAAGCCGTGCTATGTGTATGCACGAAAATTATGATTACGTTCTTGCCCCCAGTAAAGCTACTGCAAAGTTTTATATGGAGGCGTTTGGCTGTAATTCGTCAAACATAAAAATCTGCTCTTTGCCAAGAGTTGACGAACTTATGTCGGATACGGGCTCTTCACAGCGGTTTTATGAGTTAAATCCCGAGTTAAGCCAAAAGAAGATAGTGCTTTATCTTCCCACTTTCAGAGACAGGGAAGCTTTTGTGGCAAATGAACTTAAAGTAGAGTTTGAGGATATGCCGCTTAATTATCAACTGATTATCAGCCCTCATCCACTGTTTTCTAAAATCAAAAAAGATAAGAAATACAGCTATAACGGCGAATTTTCAACGTACGATTTGCTCAAGGTTGCCGATTGCGTTATAACGGACTATTCTGCCTGCGCATTTGAAGCAAGCGCTCTTATGAAACCAACTTACTTTTTTGTGCCCGATTATGTCCAGTACGAAAAAGAAAGAGGACTTAACGTGGATTTAAAGGCGGAAATGCCGTCAGCAACCTTTGAGGATGCAAAAGAGCTTTGTATAGCAATTAAGGAAAAAGCCTATGATTTGAATATGCTTTACGCCTTTAAGTCAAAATATGTGGAAAACACAAATTCTAATAACACCGAAATATTGGCAAAATTTATTTCGATTGTCAAAGAATAATGTCAGAGGTATAAACTGTGATAAAAAAAATACTGAACAGAGTAAAAAAAGTCGGAAAAAATTTACAGACTGAATATATTAGTTACTGTAAAAATGAAATAGATGAAAAACTTGTGCTTTTGGAAGGCGGACAGGGAACAAATATCAACGGAAATATGTTTTCTATGCTTAATGAGATTTGTTCAAATCCTCGTTGGAGTGAGTATAAGGCAGTTTTTGTCGTTACACAAGATACCATAGATAAAGCAAAAAAACGAATGGCTTTTTATGGCTTTGACAAGGTGATTCTGTCGGTTCGTGACTCAAAACAGTATACAAAATATCTTGCCACTGCAAAATATCTTATGACAGACAACTCGTTCCCACCGTATTTTAATAAGAGGGAGGAGCAGGTCTTTCTAAACACTTGGCACGGTACCCCGCTGAAGACTTTAGGCAAAAGCGACAAGTCTAACCTTGCCTCACTTGCCAACATTCAGAAAAATTATCTTATGAGCGATTATGCTCTTTTCCCAAATGATTTCACTAAAGATGTGTTTATGAATGACTATGATTTGAAACATATCTTCAGCAATAAATCTATTATTGCAAATTATCCCCGTAACTATATTTTTTATGATAAAAATCAAGCGTCAGAAATGAAAAAGAAATTGGGTTATGAGGGCAAAAAACTTTTTGCATATATGCCGACTTGGCGCGGAACCGGAAGAACTGCTGACACCAAATATCAGCTATCAGTTACTAATGACATTCTTAAGGAATTTGATAAAAAGCTTGATGATGACACCGTTTTGCTGGTAAATCTTCATTTTTTGCTGGCAAGCAATATTGATTGTTCAAAGTATAAACATATTGACTACTTTTCCGGCGACTATGACACGTATGAAATTCTTAATGCGTGCGACGGTCTTGTTACTGACTATTCAAGCGTATTTTTTGATTATGCGGTAACTGAAAAGAAAATCATACTTTTTGCTTATGATAAGGAAAAGTATCTTAACACAAGGGGAATATACATTTCTTTTGACGAATTGCCGTTTCCTATTGTCAGCGATGTTGACGGAGTTATCAGGGAAATGAAAACCCCGGTGGGTTCTTACAGCGATTTTATTGAAAAATACTGCCCCAAAGGATGTGAAAAGTCCTGCGAGCTTTTGTTTGAACTTATGACAACCGGAAACAGCAGTTATTATTCTTTTGAACAGAAGAACAACACCGAAAATATATGTCTTATTTATGCGGGGTCAATGCCTGCATCTCAATTTGAAAATATTAAAGCTTATATAAAAGAAAATCCCGGATATGATTATGTTATCGCTTACAGAAGAAATTTAAACAAAGAGAAAAAAGAGTTTATACTTTCTCTTGATGACGACATTTCTACGTTAGGTACGGTAACTGCTTTTCAGTTTAGGGCAAAGGAACTTATTGAACTTTCGTTAGCAAGAGCATTTATGTATCCTAAAACGAACAAAACTCTTGATAACTTTTTTGAAAGAGAAAAAAATAGGCTGTTCTATTCCGTTAAACCTGTTAAAGTGGTAGATTTTTCATGCTCTAATATGCTCATAGGCGGAATTCTTACAAAAATGACCGGAGAAAAAGAGTTTGTAAACCACGGCAAATTTATTTGTAATTCCGACAGAAACGAAAAAACAATCCGTTTTGTTAAAAAATTAGAAAAAGCCAATGGTTTTAAATCCTATGAATTCGGAGAAAAAGAAGATACACTTTTTAAAAAGTTGAATGAGGATGGCTTTGCGGATATTACTTACAGGCGCAATTCAAGAATGAAAAATATTTTTCCTCTCTATTTTTCTATGAAAAAAGGAAAAAGCAGAAATCTTGTATGCTTAAGTATGTTCAGCCTTAAGACCGTTAACAAAGTACGTTTAAAAGATACTTATCTGACGGTGGGGGACAATAAATACAAACCACGCTTTTTTGCTTTCACTTCACGAAATGCAAGAAAACACAGGGGAATATATATGTTCACAATTCCCGTAAAGGATGTTGTGGATATGCCTGCCACAAATCAGGTTGCCCTCAACTATAAAAATGATTTAGGCTGTATTGTTCCCTGTCATATTATTTATAATTCAGTCTTTTTGAATTTGTTTTTCGGTTTAAGAGGACCTTTAACTATTGATGATGAAACGGATACTGTTGCGATTTTCAGACAGTCAAAGAAAAACAGACTAAATGTTTATGTTCGTTCAAGCAACGTGTCAGATAGATTTTCAAAAAGATTTTTGCAAATGATTGCATTTGTCGCATCATTGTTTTGGTTTGGCAAAAAAGCAAATAAGCTGGTTTTGCTTTACGAAAAGAATTCTTCAAAATATGAGGAAAGCGCCAGCGTAACTTTTGAGAAGCTGATTGACAGCGGCTACAAAAATGCGTATTTTATCATAGATAAAAATTATGAGTATATCGACAGAATAGCTCCGAAATATAGGAATAACATTCTGTATAAAAACACATTTAAGCATTATCTCTACTTCTTTAAAGCAAAGTCGTTTATCGGCACCGAGGCGCTTGTTCATGCAATCGACCTCAAAACTTTTAATAAGCTTGCACTTATGAAAGTGGCTGATCCGAATAAAAATTACGTTTTTCTCCAGCACGGAGTAATGTATATGGTTTCTCTGGACAGCGAGTCAAGAGGAATGTTTAAACGTAAAAATCTAAAGGGAAAATACAGGGTTGTTGTGTCTTCTCAGGCGGAAGCTGACCATTTCACAGATCTCGGCAACCACGAGCCCAGCGATTTGTATATTTGCGGACTTCCGAAATTTGACAGAAATACACTTAATGAAGATGCAGATAAAATTGTAATTATGCCTACGTGGAGGCCGTGGGAAATTAACCTTGCGCGGGATGATTTTGAAAGCACCGGTTATTACAAGATGATAATGAAAATATATAAGAGTGTTCCTAAAGATTTAAGGGATAAGGTTATTGTCCTTCCGCACCCTCTTATTGTTAATGAGCTGAATCATATTGACGGTGAAATCGCTCAAAAGGTTACATTAGGCGTTAGATATGACGATATACTGAAACAGGCAAGAGTGCTGATAACCGACTATTCTTCTATTGCATATGACGCTTTCTACCGAGGAACAAGGGTTATTTTCTACTGGGAGGAAAAAGATTACTGTATGTCGCAGTACGGTCCTTCCACAAAGCTGATGCTTAATGAAGAAAATGTTTACGGGGATTATTTTTATAACACTGACGGCTTAATGGAGTCAATCAAAGATAATTATGATAATCCTCAAAGCGCTGAAAATATCAAAAAATACCGTGAAATTGTTACTTACCACGACGGTAAAAACACAGAGAGATTACTCAAATTTTTAAAGAAAGATAAAATTATCTAAAGGCAGTGAAATAATGGAATTTACGTTTTCAAACAAAATATCTTCTCTTCAGCCCAGCGCTATCAGAGAAATACTCAAGGCGACTTCTGACCCTGCTATAATACCTCTTGCAGCAGGCAATCCTGCACCTGACGCATTTCCTGTTGACGAGGTGCGCGCCATAGCAAAGGATATTCTTGAAAAAAGACCTATTGACGCTTTGCAGTACGGAGTGTCAGAGGGATATCAGCCTCTGCGTGATACTGTTATGCAATGGCTTGGAAGAAAAGAAAAAATCGGCAGGGATTATGATGAAATCATTATAACTTCCGGCGCAACGCAGGTAACCGATTTGCTTACAAAGGTTATTTGTAACGAGGGGGACGTAGTTGTTTGCGAGGAGCCGTCTTTTATCGGTTCTCTTAATTGTTTTCGTTCATACGGCTGCAAACTGAAAGGCGTTCCTGTTGAGGCGGACGGCATGGATGTTGACGCTCTTGAAAAGGTACTTGAAGAAACCGAAAACGTTAAGTTTATCTACACTATACCTAATTTTCAGAATCCGTCAGGTACAACCATGTCCCTGAAAAAAAGACAAAGACTTTATGAAATAGCTGAAAAATTCGGGGTTATAATCCTTGAGGATAACCCTTACGGCGATTTGAGAACAGAAGGCGAAAGCCTGCCCACAATCAAGTCAATGGATACAAAAGGACTTGTTGTTTATGCAGGTTCGTTTTCAAAAATTCTTTCTCCCGGTTTGCGTGTGGCTTACTGTGTAGCTCACAAAAAGCTGATAGCAAAGATGACGGTTGGCAAACAGGCGTCCGACGTACATACGCCCTGCTTAAATCAGATGATTGTTGATCAGTGGTTCAAAGATTATGATGTTGATGCTCACATCAAAAAAATTCAGGGAATTTACCGTAAAAAACTCAACTTAATGTGCGACTGTATAGACAGAGAACTGGGTGACTTTGTCCAGTATGTCAAGCCGCAGGGCGGACTGTTTATTTGGTGCAGACTTCCCGACAATGTAGATATGCTTGAATTTGTAAAAAAAGCCGTTGATAAAAAGGTTGCAGTTGTACCAGGTAATGCATTTTTAATGAATGATACCGATAAGAGTCAGTATATAAGACTTAATTTTTCTACTCCCACCGATGAGGGTATTGTAAAAGGCGTAAAGCTCTTGGGAGAAGTTGCAAAAGAATATAAGTAATGGAGAAATATGAAATGTCCGAAGAAATCAAACAAGAACGTAAAAAAAGAAGTTTGTCGTTAATTCAGCCCACATCTATACCCACATTGGGAAATTATTTGGGTGCAATGAAAGGCTGGCCGAAATTTCAAGATGATTTTGACACTATATTCGGTATTGCGGATTTACACTCGATAACAGTTCGTCAGGATCCAAAAAAGCTTCGCCAGCAGACGCTTGAATTGTATGCTCTTTTGCTTTCAATAGGGCTTGACCCTGAAAAAAGTATTCTTTTCATTCAATCCCATGTGCCGCAGCACTCGCAGCTTGGCTGGATTTTGAATTGTTATACAATGTTCGGCGAATTAAGCAGAATGACGCAGTTTAAGGATAAATCACAGCAACACGCCGACAATGTAAATTCAGGTTTGTTTACTTATCCCTGTCTTATGGCTGCCGATATTCTTCTTTATCAGGCAGATATTGTTCCTGTGGGTCAGGATCAAAAACAGCACCTTGAGATTACAAGGGATATTGCTGAACGCTTTAACGGTATTTACGGTAATGTATTTACTGTTCCAGAACCTTATATTCCAAAAAGCGGAGCAAGAGTAATGAGTCTTGCAGACCCCACCAGAAAAATGAGTAAGTCTGATCCTAATCCGAAAGGTACCGTTTACCTTACTGATGAGCCAAGCGTTATTATGAAAAAATTTAAAAGCGCTGTAACTGACAGTGAAATGAGCGTGCGTTATGCCGAGGGTAAGGACGGAATTAACAATCTTATGACTATATATTCCGCTGTTACAGGCAAGGATTATGACGAAATAGAGGCTGAATTTGCAGGAAAGGGTTACGGCGACTTCAAAAAAGCAGTCGGCGAGGCTGTTGTCAATGAATTAGAACCTGTGCAGAAAAAGTTCAAAGAATTTATGTCAGATAAGGCTTATCTTGAGGAAAAGTGGACTGCAGGCGCACAGCTTGCACAAAGAGTATCACAGAGAACTCTGGACAAAGCTATGAAAAAAATAGGGTTTATGATGAAATAAACAATTTAAAGGACTGTTATTTTCAGTCCTTTATTTTTTTATTTTTTTCTTATACAATATTGATATAAACTTATATGTATGCTATAATGACTTTGTGTTATTTTTAACAAAAACGTAACGTTAAGGAGGAATTATTTTGAAAGAAGCAAAAGCTATGGCTTATGTAAATATGTACGGCGTTCTTTCTACTCTTGAAAAGCTTTGTGAGCTTGATAAGGAGGCAAAGGCTATATGCAGCGGCCTGAAGAAGCCGGTTTCACTTTGCTTTGACGTGGCTGGCGGCCCTTGTTGTACCTTCCATTTTTCAAAGGACGGATGTACTGTGTCAGAGGGTAGTTATGGCTGTACCTGTAAAATGAATTTTGCAAGTCCGGAAAAATTTAATGCACTTATTGACGAAAGCAAACCGGGCGTACCTGTAAAGGGCGTTGCCCAAGTGCTGTCATTCCTGCTTGGTCCGTTTACCAAACTTACCAACAGACTTGCAAGTTTGCTCAGACCGAGCGAAGAAGATTTGAAAAACAGAGAGTTTTTTGAACTTTCAACTATTCTTACTTTCTATACGATAGCAGGCGCTATTTCGGCTCTTGCCAATTCGGATTCTATTTCAAAGCAGTCGGCTCTCTATACAGTAGACGGCGATGTAAAAATCGGAATTACCGATGTTTGTTATGCTACCATTCGCGTTCGTAACAATCAGTTTGAAACAATCAAGGAAATTCCCGAATCTCCCCGTGCAATTATGGAGTTTAAAACTATTGACCTTGCTTACGGTCTGTTTACGGGAACAGCGTCTACAATGGCTGAACTTTGCGCCGGCAATATTTATATGTCAGGTATGATTTCAATGGTTGATAACATTAACCGTATTCTTGACAGAGTTGCCGTTTACTTGGGTTAGGAGGAACATTAGTATGAGTAAATTTCCTGAATATAAACACGAAAAATCACAGGAATGGTTTTCAAGAGCGCTTAACGCCATTCCGTCAGGCGTTTACGGTCATCTCGGACCGTCAGAGGGACTTTTCCTTCCGATTACAAAATGGCCTTTAATGTCGCAGAAAGCCAAAGGTACATATTTTTGGGACGTGGACGGCAATAAATACCTTGACCTTATGTGCGCATATGGTCCTAATGTTCTCGGCTATTGCGATGAAGATGTTGACGCCGCAGCCATAGAACAGCTTAAAACAGGTAACTGTACCACTTCTCCTTCTTATAAGATGGTTGAGTGCGCCGAGCTTTTAAAAGATACTGTTGCTTCAGCCGATTGGGCATTCTTTATGAAAAACGGTTCTGACGCAACCACTTTCAGCGTAATGTGCGCCCGTGCCCATACAGGTAAGAAAAAGATTATGTTCTTCAAGGGTTATTACCACGGCGATTTCCAATGGGCACAAAAGGTTGACTATCCCGGTATTACACCTGAAGACGTTCAAAACAATATCGTAGTTCCTTGGTTTGATATGGATGCTATGCAGGAGGCTTATGACGCCTGCGGCGGAGACGTGGCAGGACTTATTGCCCAGCCTTATGACCACGGAAACTTTAAAGATAATGAGTGCGCTACCAAGGAGCAGTGGGCAAAAGTTCGTAAATTCTGTGACGAAAAAGGTATAGTTCTTATTATTGACGACGTAAGAACAGGATTTAGACTTGATATAGCAGGCTCTGACCATTACTACGGCTTTAAGGCAGACCTTATCTGCTTCTGTAAAGCTCTTGCAAACGGTTACAATATGTCAGCTGTCTGCGGTCAGGAACATATGAAGAATACCGCTTCTTCCGTTGTTTATACAGGTTCATACTGGATGAGCGCAGAGCCTTTTGCAGCTTGTCTTGCTTGTATACCAAAAATGAAAAAGCTTGATATTCCTACAATGTTCAGAAAGATTGGTACAGAGCTGACTGACGGACTTAAAAAAGCAGGCGCAGAGCACGGATTCAATCTCGTTGTTTCAGGTGAACCGGCACTGTTTTACTTGAGAATTGCCAACGATGACAGTCTTATGCTTCATCAGGAGTGGATTGCAGAGTGCGTTTCAAGAGGTCTTTTCCTTTCATCTCACCACAACCACTTTATTAACGCTGCTATTACTGACGAGGACGTTAAGCTTGCAGTAGATATTGCTGAGGACGCTTTTGGAGTAGTTGCCAAAAACCATCCTGAGCTTGGTTTAAAATAAATACATAATTTTAAGGGGGAAAATTTTATGCCAGCTAATTACAAGCCGTTTGACAAGGAAGAATGGCTTCGCCTCGAAAAAAAGGCAGACGAGTTAAGACGACTTACTATCCAAACAGCAGTTTGGGGCGGTTCAGGTCACCTTGGCGGTGCAATGAGTGCAATGGACGTTATGACCATTCTCTATCACCGTTTTATGAAGCTCGATGTGAACAATCCTGATTTGCCCGACAGGGATCGTTTTGTTCTTTCAAAGGGTCACGCCGCAGTAGGTTATGCACCTGTTATTTGTGATTACGGTTTTATGCCTATCGACGAGCTTAAAATCTTTAATCTTACAGGCGCTAAAATCGGTATGCACTTGGACTGCAACAAGGTTAGGGGTATTGACTGCTCAACAGGTTCGTTAGGTCACGGTATTTCACTGGCAGTTGGCTTTGCTCTTGCAGGCAGGGTAAACGGCATCGACTATATGAACTATGTTGTAACAGGCGACGGTGAGCTTAACGAGGGTTCTAACTGGGAGGCTGCAATGAGTGCCGCACAGTTTAAGCTTTCAAACGTAGTTGTAATTGCCGACGTTAACAAGTGTATGATTGACGGCAGGGTTGACGACGAAATGAAGGTTGAGCCTGTTGACAAGAAATTTGAGGCGTTCGGATTTAACGTTATCCGTGTTGACGGCCACAATATGAAGGAGCTTAACGACGCTATCGAAGCTTCTATCAAAAATCATCAGGACGGCGGAGATAAGCCTACTGCAATCGTTATGGACACCTTCAAGGGTGAAGGCGTAGACTTTATGAAAGATAATTATCTCTGGCATTACGGCTCTCTTGATGAAGAAATGGTTAAACAGGCTTACGCAAGCCTTGACAAATATTATGCAGAGCGCTGCCAGCGTGCAGAAAAGGAGGCTTAATTATGGGCGGAATGACATATACAATGACAGATACAACAAAGCTTTCAACAGCAGAGTGCTACGGTATTGCACTTTGTGAGCTTGGCGAGGAGCATAAGGATGTTGTTGCTCTTACAGCCGACCTTGCTAAATCAACAAAAATCGGTATGTTCGGACAGCAGTTTCCTGACAGATTTTTTAACGTTGGTATTGCAGAGCAAAACCTTTTCGGCGTAGCGGCAGGTATGGCTAAAAACGGCCTTGTTCCTTTTGCTTCCACTTTTGCTATATTTACAGCGGCTCGTTCACTTGATCAGATACATACTGATATTTGCTATCAAAACGTTCCTGTTAAAATTATTGCAACTCACGCAGGTACTTCTTTCGGTCAGGCAGGCTCAACCCACCATTCACTTATTGATATGGCTTGTATGAGAGCTCTTCCTAATATGACTGTTATCTGTCCCTGCGACGGCTCTGAAACATATCACGCTGTTAAAGCAGCTTATGATATTGAGGGCCCTGTGTATATCAGAATTAACCGTGGTTTTGACCAGGTTATCTATAAGAATGTAGACGACTGTAAGTTCGATTACAAAAAGGCTACCGTTATGAATGAGGGTACTGATATTACTATCATTGCCTGTGGTTCTTGCGTATTTGAAGCTATGCAGGCTGCAAGAATGGCGGAGGCTGACGCAGGCTTAAAGGTTCGCGTTCTTAATATGCACACAATTAAGCCTATTGACGAAGAGGCTATTCTTTCCGCCGTTATGGACACAAGAAGAATTATCACCGCTGAAGACCACGAGGTAATGGGCGGTCTCGGTTCGGCAGTTGCTGAAGTTGTTGCAAGTTCCGGTAAAGCCTGTGCATTCAAAATGCTGGGTCATCAAAACGCATTTTCAACTATCGGTTTGCAGGAAGATTTGCTTGCTATGGCTAAAATTGACGCTAACGGCATTATGGAAACTATTGAAGAAATGATGCACGCTGATTTTGAGGCTGACGACGCTTGGGACGATGAGTTCTAACTGTTTGATTTTTATCTCACACAAGAAAGGAGTATAAATTATGGCAAGTGACGAAACTCGTTATACCAACAAAATATTTATGGCGGCGGCGCTGCCTCTTATGAAAACTATCGCCACAGATGTTCCTGAACTTAAAAAGAAATTTGAGGGCGTAAACGCTATTTATCAGGTTTCCGCAATGGTAAACGCCGAGGACAAAGAGGCTGTTCACTTTATAGTTGAAAACGGCGAGTGGTCAGTAAAACTGGGCGAGTATTTGGGACAGGAGAAGATTGACGCTGAACTTGCTTTTTCCTCAATGGAAAAAATGAATGCCTTTATGAAAGGCGATATGTCTAAATTGCCGAAAATGAAGATAAAGTCTTTCGGCAAGTTTTTGAAGTTTATGCAGGTTCTGCTTAAAATGTCGTCTCTTCTCAGCATAGCAGAACCCCCGGAGAATGACGAAGAACTTTCTCTTTTGCTTTGTAAGTTGTATTTCTATCTGCTTTCATCAGGTATCTCACAGCTTAATAAAATGGGTCATCCTGCTGTTCACGAATGGGCTCTTAAAAGCCCTGACAGATGCTATCAGTGGGCTGTTGAGGGTCATCCCGAATGTACTGCTTATATGAGAGTTAAAGCAGGTAAATCACGTGCCGGAAGAGGAGAGTATAAGCGTTCAAAACCGTTTTTCTGTATGAAATTCGACTGCGCAACGTCTGCTCTCAAAATTCTTCTTGGTACAGGTGATATGTTCCAGATGACTGCTGACAGACAGCTTATTATGGAGGGCGCTCCTGAATTTGGTGTTCAGATAGGCGACTATATGATGCTTGTAGGTGATTTGGCTAAATAAAAACGGTGTAAATTGCCTTATTTTGTCAAATAAACAAAAATTTAAAAGAGCTTGTTTTAAACAAGCTCTTTTTTATGTTGCATTTTAAGTTTTTTGTGGTATTATTATAGTGGCAAGATTTTTGATTGCCTCTATTTTGTTGTTATATCTACGGAGCATATTATGAATAAATTGACCAATAAAAAAACTAAAATAATCTGCACTTTAGGACCTGCTACCGACGACCCAAATGTGCTTGAAAGTATGATGCTTGCGGGTATGAACGTGGCAAGGTTTAATTTCAGCCACGGTTCATATGAAGACCATAAAAAAAGGCTTGATGAAGTCATTTCAATAAGAAAAAAATTGAATTTGCCTGTTGCCACTCTGCTTGACACAAAAGGACCGGAAGTCAGATTAGGTGATTTTGAAGACGAAAACGGAGTTGAAATCAAGACAGGGGATAAGTTTACCCTTACAACACAGGAATGTCTTGGCACAAAGGATAAGTGTTTTGTTAACTATGAAGGATTGCCAAGTGATATTTCCGTGGGAAAAACTATTCTTATCAACGACGGACTTGTGTCAATGAAAGTTGATAAAATCAAGGGTAAGGAAATTGAGTGTACTGTTATCGACGGCGGACTTTTGACCAATCATAAGGGCGTGAATGTGCCGGGAGTAGAACTTAAAATGCCGTATCTTTCCGCAAGAGATATGGAGGACTTAAAATTCGGCGCAAAAAATGATTTTGACTTTATAGCTGCCTCTTTTGTGCGAAGCGCTACCGATATTACAATTTTGCGTAATTACGTTGAGGCAATCGGCTGGAAAAATGTTAAAATTATAGCTAAAATTGAGAATGCACAGGGCGTTGATAATATAGACGGCATTATTGCCGCTTCTGACGGTATTATGGTTGCCAGAGGCGATATGGGTGTTGAAATTGATTTCCAAAAAATCCCTGCAATTCAGAAAATGATTATTCATAAGGTTTATGACGCAGGTAAAATCGTTGTAACTGCAACTCAGATGTTGGAGTCGATGATCACAAATCCACGTCCCACAAGAGCTGAAATTACCGATGTTGCCAACGCAATCTACGACGGCACCAGTGCAATTATGCTTTCAGGTGAATCAGCAGTAGGCAAGCACCCTGTTGAAGCTGTAAGAACAATGACATATATTGCAAACACCACTGAACAGGATATTGATTATGAAAAGCGATTTAATAATTTTTATCCTCAAAGCGGCGCTAAAAATATTACCTCGGCAATAGGCCACGCTACCGTAACCACCGCTCATGACCTTTCTGCCTCAGCTATTATCACTGTTACAAAAAGCGGTACAACAGCGCGTATGATTTCTAAATACAGACCGCAGACAAATATTATCGGCGCAACAACAGACGAAAAGGTTTGGCGTCAGCTTAGTTTAAGCTGGGGTGTAACTCCTGTTATGTGTCAGCTTAAAAATAATACTGATGAACTTTTTGACCACGCAGTAGACGTGTCCCTTAAATCCGGACTTGTGAAAAAAGGCGATATTGTTGTAATTACTGCAGGTATACCTCTTGGTATTTCAGGCACAACAAATCTTTTAAAGGTTCACGAAATAAATGACTGAAATTAAATTTATCACCTGTAATGACAGCGAATACGAAACTGTAAAAAGTATACGCACCTGTGTTTTTACGGTTGAGCAGGGGGCAGACGGTGAAAGTGAGTTTGACCGCTACGACGACTCATCTTTGTTTGCTCTTTTATACCGCGACAATAAGGCTGTGGGAACGGCTCGTGTCGTCCTTACAGAAAAGGGATATAAAATAGGCAGGATTGCAATTTTAAAGGAATACAGAGGGCAGGGTTTAGGCGCAGACATTGTTAAGGCAGTCTGCGAAAAAGCCTTTGAAAAGGGCGCTGAAACCGTGTATGTTGACGCTCAAAATTATGCCGTACCTTTTTACCAAAAGCTTGGTTTCAAGGTTATCGGCGCTGAAATAACCGACAGGGGACTGCCTCATATTCCGATGATGCTAAAAGGAGAAAATAATGGCTAAAAAAGGGAATAAAGCGCTTGTTACAATAGTGATAATCTTCGGCGTGCTGATTGTTATTCTTGCAGGTATTTTCGGCTACGTTTATGTTGACAGAGAGGTAAACGGTATCCGATTTAGAGAGGCGCAGGCAACAATAGAAATAGAAAAAACCGATTTTCAGTATGACGTCGGACAAATGCTTCAGGCAAATGATATTATTCAAAGCGCAACTATTTGGTATAACTGGATGGACAAGCATTATCCGGATTTTGTCTATATTAACGGCGAATATAATTTCGACAGTACTATGAGTTATGAGGAAATTGCTCAAAAACTTCAAAATCCCGATGTTTCCCATAAGACTGTGTCCGTATGTATACCCGAGGGTTATAATGTGTTTGACATAGCAAAAACCCTTGACGAAAACGGCGTTTGCGGCGAGACGGAGTTTTTGGACGCCTGCAAATCGGCAGACGGTTATGATTACGATTTCTTAAAGGATATAAACACTGAAAACGTGGCATATCAGCTTGAGGGATTTTTGTTCCCTGCAACATACGATTTTGCTGAAAATTCAAATGCAAAGGATATTGTTGACCAAATGCTTTATGCTTTTGAGTCAAGGATTACTGACAGTTGGAATAATTATTGTCAGTCAAATAATATGACCCTTTATGAACTTGTTACTCTTGCTTCAGTAGTTGAAAAAGAAACCTTGGGTCAGGGTGTTGCAGAAAATATTGCGTCGGTGTTTATAAACAGATTAAATAAACCTCAGAAACTTCAAAGCGACGTAACTATTGATTACGGTAATCTTTTAAGGGAGGCAGGATTTGACGATGCTGTGGTAACCTCGTATAACACATATAAGTGTTCTGCTTTACCAAGAGGTCCTATATGCAATCCGGGAGTTGCTAATATCGACGCAGTTGTTAATCATAACGATACGGATTATATGTATTTCTTCTCATATAATAACGGCGCTGATTTTTATTTTACCGACAGTTATGAGGATTTTTCGGCACAGTGGGCAAAGCTGGGCTCAACTAATACAAATAATTAAAATACCCCTTGACAAAGGCTTGTGAGTGTGGTAGTATATTGCCACAACAAAGAAGAACGCAGCCGTTCTCCCCTCAAGCTAAGCGAAAAGGGCAATAATTAATGGTAATTATTGAAGTGCGGGCGTTTTGCGTTCGCACTTTATTTGTTATTAATTTTTTAAGAGGTGTTTTTTATCAGCAAGGAAGCTCAGCAAATTAATGATGAAATTAAAGACAAGGAATTGCGAGTAATTTCCGCCGACGGTGAGCAGCTTGGTATTATGAGTGCAAAAGAGGCTCTCAAGATTGCAGAAGATAACGATCTTGACCTTGTTAAAATCGCTCCTCAGGCAAAGCCGCCTGTCTGCAAAATAATGGACTATTCAAAGTATCGTTATGAGCAGGCAAAGCGTGAAAAGGAAAATCGCAAAAATCAGAAGCAGATTGAAACTAAAGAAATCAGGCTTTCTGTAACCATTGATGTCGGCGATTTCAACACTAAGGTTAATCAGGCTAAAAAGTTTCTTGCATCGGGCCATAAGCTTAAGGTTTCTATTAGACTTAAGGGTCGTATGATGGCTCATTCCGAACTGGGTGTTGAAAACATGCAAAGATTTGCATCTGCTCTTGAGGAAGAGGCAAATATTGATAAAGCACCGAAGCTTGAAGGCAGACAGATACTTATGTTCCTGTCACCAAAAGCAAGTAAGTAATCATAAACGGAGGAATTATTATGCCTAAAATTAAGACACACAGCGGCGCTAAAAAGCGTTTCAAGACAACAAAAAGCGGCAAGGTAAAGCGTGCTCATGCTTATACTTCACACATTCTTACAAAGAAGTCAACAAAGCGCAAGAGAAATCTTCGCAAGACTGCAGTTGCTGATGTTACAAACCAGAAGCAGTGCAAGAGACTTATCCCTTACAAATAAGAATTATTTGCTTTTAGGCAATTACTAAACACGGAGGTATATAATTATGGCAAGAATTAAGGGCGCTATGGCCACACGCAAGAGAAGAAAGAAAGTATTAAAAGCAGCAAAAGGTTATTACGGCGGAAAGCATCGTCTTTTCAAAACAGCTAAACAGGCTGTAATGAAGAGCGGTCAGTATGCATATATCGGCAGAAAGCAGAAGAAGAGAGATTTCAGAAGAATTTGGATCACTCGTATTTCTGCAGCTTGTAAGGCAAACGGCACAAACTATTCAACATTTATGAACGGTCTTAAAAAGGCAGGCGTTGACCTTAACAGAAAGATGCTTTCAGAGATTGCTATTTCTGACCCAACTGCATTTGCAACACTTGTTGAAACTGCAAAGTCTGCATTATAATTGAAGAAGATAAAGGACATATTCAAATGAATATGTCCTTTTTAATTTTTATTGATTTACCTATTGAAAAATTGCGCCATATAATGTAATATAATATAAAATTAATAATACAGTCAGTGATTTCTTTAAACGAATGTAAATTATTGGCACACTTTCTTGGAGTTGTGTATGGAAAAAATCACAGGTAAAAATAATGATTTGGTAAAGAACATTAAAAAACTACTTACCTCGTCCAAGGAGCGTAAAGCCCAAGGCTTGTTTGTACTTGAAGGGGCAAGGCTTGTTTTTGATGTTCTTAATTCTTTTTATGAGGTTAAGTATTTTGTTGCAACACAGCAGATAATGGATAAATATTGTGAGCAGTGCGGCAAAATGATTGCAAAAGCGGAGAAATCATTTCTCGTATCATCAGATATTGCGGACAAAATCGGCGAAACTCAAAATTCACAGGGCGTGTTTGCAGTTTGTAAAATAAAAGCTGATGACAAAGCCGCAAACGCTAAAGCTTTAAATGCGCAAATAGCCCTTGATAATATTCAGGACCCGTCTAATCTCGGTGCAATAGTCCGAACTGCCGAGGCGCTTGGAGTTGACCGCGTAATTGTCGGCGGCGGATGCGATATTTACAATCCAAAAGCATTAAGAGCTTCTATGGGTTCAATGCTCAGGGTAAACCTTTTAAGATGTGAAAATCTTGAAAGCTTTTTAAAAGAACAGTCAAATCAGGGCGTCAGGATATACGGCACATCTCCCGATAAAAACGCCGAGCCTATTACTGATATTGATTTTTCTCAAAAGAGTATGTGTATTATCGGCAACGAGGCAAACGGTATAAGTCAGCAGATTAAAGAGTGCTGCGATAAACTTGTTACGATAAAAATGCTTGGAAACGCAGAAAGCCTAAACGCTTCTGTTGCGGCGGCAATAACTATGTGGGAGATGCTGAGATGAGCGAAAACTTGCGATATTGGCTGTGGCTGCAAAAGGCTTTGGGCGAGGGCGCTTACATAAAACATATCCTTGAGGATTTTTCTTCTGTTAAAGCTCTTTATGATGCAAATATTATTGAGTGGAAGATGAGTCCTAATTTAACCCAAAAGCAAATAAATAAGCTTGAAACAACAGATATTAATTCTGTTGATGAAATAATATATGCCTGTCAAAACAATAACTGGCAGATAATAGATTATGAGGACGAAAAATATCCTCAAAGATTAAGGGAGATTTATAACCCTCCCTGTGTGCTTTATGTTGACGGCGAACTGCCTGATATTGACAGCCTTGTTACTATTGCTGTTGTTGGCACACGAAAGGCAAGTGAGTATGCAGTAAAAGCAACTCACCTGATGAGCAGAGGTATTACTGAATGCGGCGCAGTAGTTGTCAGCGGCGGAGCATTGGGCGTGGATACTTATGCCCATAAAGGAGCTCTTGCTGCAGGGGGAAAGACTATTGCGGTTCTTGGATGTGGACTTGGTGCAAGCTATCTTAGTGAAAATAAGCAGTTAAGAGATGAAATTAAGAAAAACGGTGCGCTTGTAACTGCATATCCGCCGTTTACCCGTGCAAGCAGAACTACATTTCCAATGAGAAACAGAATTATAAGCGGTTTGTCTTTAGGCGTGCTGGTGGTCGAGGCGGGAGTGAAAAGCGGAAGCCTTATTACTGCTAATTTTGCTAACGAACAAGGCAGGGATGTTTTTGCAATTCCTGCGTCGGTGCTATCGGAGGATTTTGCAGGAACAAATAAACTTATTGACGACGGCGCGATGGTAGCAACAAATCCGGCGCATATTATTTCTGTTTATGCACAAAGGTTTGATACAGTGGATTTGTCAAAAGCTCGAACTATGTCACAGCTTATGGCGGACGATAAGGACAAAAGCGCAAATGTAGAGCCTTGCGAAGATAAACTTTCCTTTGATAATCTTGAAAAGGGAAGGGAGAAACGTTTGAACAGAGAGGATAAAGCTCGCAGTTTAAATGCAGATATGAAAGCTGTTTATAATTCTTTGTCAGAACAGTTTGTGCATATTGACAACATTATTGAAAAAACAGGTATGACGCCTGCAAAAGTGTCGTCAGCCTTGATACAGCTTGAGGTGCTTGACCTTGTTAAAAGCGCCACAGGCAAAAGATTTAAATTATCCTGAAAGGAATTTTGAAATGTCAAAATTAGTAATAGTTGAGTCGCCTGCAAAGGCAAAAAATATTAAAGGTTATCTGGGCAAAGGATATGATGTTGTTGCCTCAATGGGTCACGTCAGGGATTTGCCTGCTGCAAGGCTGAGCGTTGATATTGCCAACGACTTTGAGCCTAAATATGCCGTTATCAAGGGTAAGGAAAACTTTGTAAAAGATTTGAAGAAAAAGGCAGATGCGTCAGATTACGTTTATCTTGCAACTGACCCCGACCGTGAGGGAGAAGCTATTTCGTGGCATTTGGCAACTCTGCTTGGCCTTGATATGAACGAAAAAAACAGAGTAACATTCAACGAAATTACTAAAAACGGTGTTAAAAGCGGTATGGCAGAGCCTCGTGCAATCGACATTGATTTTGTTAATGCACAGCAGGCAAGACGAATTTTGGATCGTCTTATCGGCTATAAGCTTTCGCCCTTTATTTCACAGAAAATCAGAAGAGGACTTTCAGCAGGAAGAGTGCAGTCTGTCGCCCTTCGTCTTGTAGTTGACAGAGAAGAGGAGATCAGAGCCTTTAAGCCTGAGGAATATTGGTCAATAGACGCCAAATTTACTAATCCTCCCGAAAGAAAAACTTTTTCAGCGGCTCTTTACAGCAAAGACGGCGAAAAAATCAAGGTGACAAATAAAGAGCAAAGCGATAAAATTCTTTCCGATTTGGAAGGGGCAGAATATGTTGTAACCGATGTTAAAAAAGGTACAAGAAAGAAAAATCCTACGCCACCATTTACAACATCAACTCTCCAGCAGGAAGCGTCACGCAGACTGTCATTCCAAGCCAGAAGAACAATGAAAGCCGCCCAGGAGCTTTATGAAGGCGTGGATGCCGGCTCTTTGGGTACAGTGGGTCTTATCACTTATATGAGAACTGACTCCCTTCGTATTTCAGACGAGGCAAGAAACGCAGGTAATAAATATATCGCTGATACTTACGGCGAAAAATATCTTCCTAAAAAACCGAGATATTACAAATCAAAAAGCAATATCCAAGACGGTCACGAGGCTATAAGACCTACAATGCCAAATGTAACTCCTGACGAAATCAAGGCTTATCTTTCTTCTGACCAGTATAAAATTTATAAGCTTATTTGGGAACGTTTTATTGCATCTCTTATGGAGTCCTGTATGCAGGAAACAATGAAGATTGAAATTACCGCAAAAGACTATGTTTTCAATGCTACGGGATATACAGTGAAATTCGACGGCTTTACGGTTCTTTATGAGGAAAAAGGCGATGAAGAAAAGAGAGACGATGCATCACCTCTTCCGCCAATGAAACAGGGCGACGTTCTTAAACTTAAGAGTATTTTGGGCAATCAGCATTTTACCCAGCCGCCAGCAAGATATACGGAGGCTTCCCTTACAAAAGCTCTTGAGGAAAACGGTGTAGGCAGACCGTCAACTTACGTTACAATAACCTCAACAATTCTTAACCGTGAGTATGTTAAGAGAGAAGGCAAGCAGTTTGTACCTACCGAACTCGGCGAGGCAGTAACAAAGCTTCTTGAAGAAAGATTGCCTAATATTGTGGACGTAAAGTATACCTCAAAAATGGAAACCGACCTTGATAAAATTGACAGCGGCGAAAAAGACTACAAGGAAATGATCAGAAGATATTACGATGAGTTTGAAGAACCGCTTGAAAAGGCAAAGGCAGATATGCAGGGCGTAAAAATTAAACTTACCGAAGAAGAAACCGACGTAGTTTGCGAAAAATGCGGACGTAATATGGTAGTCAAGGTGGGAAGATTCGGTAAATTCCTTGCCTGTCCCGGTTATCCGGAATGTAAGAATACTAAACCGCTTGTGTTTAAAACAAAGGCAAAATGCCCTGAATGCGGCGGCGACGTTATTGAAAAGAAAACGAAAAAGGGTACTTCTTTCTACGGCTGCTCTAATTATCCCGATTGTAAATTTATGACGTGGGACTTACCGTCAGAGGAAGTTTGTCCTAAGTGCGGCAAGTCGCTGTTCAGAAGAAAGGGTAACGTACTCTATTGTCCCGATACAGAGGGCTGCGGATTTACAAAGCCCGTACCAAGAAGTAAGAAAACAGAAGAATAATCAGCTATGAAATTTAAAGTTATAGGAGCAGGTCTTGCGGGAGTTGAGGCTGCGTGGCAGATTGCAAATGCAGGCTTCCAAGTGGACCTTTACGAAATGAAAGGGATTAAACGAACACCTGCTCACAAAACAGATTTGTTTGCGGAACTTGTTTGTTCTAATTCTCTTAAAGCCTCAAGGATTGACAGTGCGGCGGGACTTCTTAAAGAGGAAATGTTTATGCTGGGTTCTCTCACGGTTCCTGTGGCAAGAGAGTGTGCAGTTCCTGCAGGCGGTGCTTTGGCAGTTGACAGAGATATTTTTTCAAAAAATATTACTGACAGAATAAAAGCGCATAAAAATATTAATATGGTTAACCGAGTTGTAAGCAACATTGATTGCAGTGATGATACAATAACCATTGTGGCAACAGGACCGCTTACAGACGGGGAGTTGGCGGAAAACATCAAGTCCCTTGTGGGCGAGTATCTTTCGTTTTACGATGCGGCAGCACCTATTGTAACCGCCGAAAGCATTGATATGAGCAAAGCGTTTGCCGCTTCAAGATACAACCGCGGCGGTGAAAATGATTATATTAATTGTCCCTTTACAAAGGACGAGTATGAGAATTTTATAAATGAACTTGTTAATGCTCAAGGCGCAATCGTCCACGACTTTGATGTATATGAGGGATGTATGCCTATTGAAAAGCTTGCAAAAAGAGGGCTTGATGCTCCAAGATTCGGCCCAATGAAGCCCGTGGGACTTGTTGACCCAAGAACTAATCATCGTCCTTGGGCTTGCGTTCAGTTAAGGCGCGAGAACGCAAAAGGCTCAATGTTTAATCTTGTAGGCTTTCAAACCAACTTGAAATTCGGCGAGCAAAAAAGAGTGTTTCAAATGATACCGGGTCTTGAAAATGCAGAGTTTGTAAGATACGGCGTTATGCACAGAAACTCTTTTCTCAACTCTCCAAAACTTTTGAACAGCGATTTCAGCCTGCGTGAAAAAGACAATGTGTTTTTTGCAGGTCAGATAACAGGTGTTGAGGGCTATATGGAGTCGGCAGGCTCAGGAATTTTAGCAGGAATAAACGCTGTGAGAAAAGCACGCGGGCAGGAAAGTTTTGTTCCCGAAAATCTTACAATGCTTGGTGCTCTAAGCGAATATATAAGTGATGAAAGCGTAAAGAATTTTCAGCCAATGGGCGCAAATTTCGGCGTGCTTCCTCCCATTGAACCGAAAATAAAAGACAAAAAAGAACGTTATATGGCGCTGTCAGAAAGAGCGTTAAACTCTCTTAAAGCGTCGATGGAGAAATTGTAATGAAAATTTTAGTAGATGCCTTTGGCGGAGATAATGCCCCTGTAGAGATTATTAAAGGCTCAATGCTTGCTGCAAATGAGTACGGTGTTGACATTGTATTTGTAGGGGATGAAAGTAAAATTAATAAGTGCGTTGAGGAAAATTCTATTGACATTAAAAATTCTCAAATTATTAACGCTCAATCAGTTATTACAATGCACGATGATGCCAAAGTCGTACTGAAGGAAAAGTCCGACTCATCAATGGCAGTAGGTTTTAAGGCTCTTAACGAGGGTAAGGGCGACGCTTTTGTAAGCGCCGGAAGTACAGCGGCAGTAACCGTTGGCTCAACCCTTATTACAAAAAGAATTAAAGGAATAAAGCGCCCTGCAATCGCATCTGTTATGCCCAGTGCAAAAAAGCCTATACTACTTATGGACTGCGGCGCTAACAGCGAATGCCGTGCGGAATTTCTTTATCAGTTTGGTTTGATGGGCGATTTGTATATGCGTCACATTATGAAATATGACAATCCTAAAGTTGCCCTTGCTAACATTGGTGAGGAAGAGACAAAAGGTACTTCTACCGTAAAAGAGGCTTATGCTCTTATGAAAAATGCCGTTTATAATTTTGTGGGCAATATTGAAGGCAGGCAGATACCTTTCGGCGATGCCGACGTAGTTGTGGCAGACGGATTCTCCGGAAATCTTATTCTCAAAACCTATGAGGGCGTTGCAAAAGTACTTATGAACGGTATCAAAGACGCCTTTATGAAAAATGCAATATCAAAGCTTTCTTATTTGGGAGTAAAAAGCGGTATTGACGAGATGAAAAAACAGTTTGACTATAAGGAGTACGGCGGCGCAGTTATGCTGGGAGTAAAAAAGCCTGTTATTAAGGCTCACGGCTCTGCCGATGCAAGAACATTTAAAAACGCCATTAAACAGGCAGTTTGGTTTATCGAAACAAATCTTATTGATGAAATTGAAAAAGCATTAAACAGCGATATGACAAAGGATGAGTTGTGTAATGGAATCTCTTGAAAAAAGGATTGACTACAAATTTAAAAATCGTGATTTGCTTATGGAGGCGCTTACTCATTCCTCCTTTGCAAACGAAAAGCACCATAAGTATAAGTGCAACGAAAGACTGGAGTTTTTGGGTGACGCTGTGCTTTCAATAATTTCAGCTCACTTTCTGTTTAAGCATTATCCCGATATGCCTGAAGGAGAACTTACAAAGATAAGAGCCTCCTTGGTTTGTACCGAAAGTCTTTCGGAGTTTGCCCGTGAAATTCATTTAGGTGAATATATTTTTCTCGGAAAAGGGGAGGCTTTAAGCGGCGGCGCTGACCGTTCATCAATACTTGAAAATGCATTCGAGGCGCTTATTGCCGCCATTTATCTTGACGGTGGGATGGAAAACGCCGAAAAATTTGTTTTAAAATTTTTAACGGCAAACGTTGAAAGCCACAGAGCCACCACCTCTGATTATAAATCCACCTTGCAGGAGGTAATTCAGCAAAATCCCGACCAAACTATCACCTATGTGCTGGTAGGAGAAAGCGGACCTGACCACGACAAAGTGTTTGAGGCGGAGGTTCACCTGAATTCAAATGTAATCGGCAGAGGAAAGGGAAAATCAAAAAAAAGCGCAGAGCAGGAGGCTGCCAAGGAAGCGCTTAAATTAATGGGACTATGAAAAAAGGAAATATAAGCATATTTGTGCCTCATTTGGGTTGCCCGTGCGCCTGTTCGTTTTGCAACCAGAAAACAATAACAGGCAGGCAGGAACAGCCGACGGCACAAACGGTTAAAGACGCAGTTGAAACTGCTTTAAAAAGAAAAAATTATGAATACGAAATCGCCTTTTTCGGCGGCTCTTTTACCGCTGTTGAAAGAGATTATATGATTGAGCTGCTTCAAAGCGCATATGAATATGTTAAAAACGGCAGCGTAAAAGGAATAAGAATTTCCACCCGCCCTGACTGTACTGATGAAGAAATCCTTGATGTACTTAAAAATTACGGCGTAACAAGTATTGAACTCGGCGCACAGAGTATGGACGATGAGGTGCTTGAAGCAAACCGCAGAGGTCATACTGCACAGGACGTTGTAAACGCCTCAAGCTTAATAAAATCATACGGCTTTGAACTTGGGCTTCAAATGATGACAGGTCTTTATAAGGACACACAGGAAAAAGCCATTGAAACGGCAAAAAAGATTATTGATATTAAGCCTGACACACTGCGTATCTATCCAACAGTAGTGTTAAAGGATACATATCTTGCAGAACTTTATGAAAAAGAAGAATACAAGCCTCTTAACGCCGAAGAGTCGGCAGAGCTTGTTTCAATTCTTGTGCCTATGTTTGAAAACGCAGGTATAAAGATTATTCGTTTGGGACTTCACTCCAGCGAAGATATTAAGAAAAATATGCTTGCAGGAGGCTTTCACGACAGTTTCGGCGAGCTTGTTAAATCTAAAATTATGTTAAATAAAATTCTTGCTCTTCCTGAAGGGGACTATCAGATCTTTGTTAATCCCCGTTCACTGTCCAAGCTAAAGGGCAATAACAAGAGCAATATCTATCTCCTTATGGAGAGAGGCTATAACGTGAAAATAATTACCGACAACGGCATGGCTGTTGACGAATTGAGGATAAAATAATGGTTTTAAGAACACTTGAAATGCAGGGATTTAAATCTTTTCCCGATAGAACTGAACTTAATTTCGGTAAGGGCATTACCGCAGTTGTAGGACCAAACGGTTCAGGTAAAAGTAATATATCAGACGCAGTACGTTGGGTTCTCGGCGAAACCAGCACAAAGTCTCTGCGCGGTTCAAAAATGGAGGACGTTATTTTCGGCGGTACCTCTTCAAGAAATGCTCTGGGTTTTGCACAGGTTCAACTGACTCTTGACAACAGCGACCATACCCTTAAAGACAAGGGGGAAATTGTTACCGTTACAAGACGTTACTACCGTTCAGGCGAAAGCGAATATAAAATTGACGGCGAAAACGTAAGAAGAAGAGATATTCACGAGCTGTTTATGGATACAGGATTAGGCTCTGACGGTTATTCTATGGTAGGTCAGGGCAAAATCGATTCTATCATTTCACAGAAAAATGAGGACAGACGCGAACTTTTTGAAGAAGCGGCAGGTATATCTCTGTTCCGTCATAAAAGAACAGATGCAACACGCCGTCTTGATCAGGCACAGGAAAATCTTGTAAGACTTCTTGATATTTTAGGGGAGCTTGAAAACCGTGTAGGTCCTCTTAAAAAGCAAAGCGAAAAAGCGGCGCAGTTTTTAGAACTTTCAGGCGAAAAGAAAACTCTCGAAATCGGCGTTTGGATTAATAAAATTAATCGTTTTACAAACGAACTGCGCGAGCAGGAGCATAAAATCGACGCTACAAACGCATCTTATGAGGTTTGTGAAAAGGAACTTAAAAACATTGAAGACGAAATTGAGGAAATTCTTGAAAAAACCGCCTCAATTAATACGGAAATAGAGCAGATGAGAGTGGGTGCCAAAGCCTTTGAAGAGGAAGCACTTCGAAAAGACGGCGAGGCAGGCGTTCTTGAAACTACTCTCAACCATAATAATGAAACTATTGAAAGACTTAAAAACGACATCGGCGATGCAGACAGCGCAAATGTTTCCATTGACAGTCAGATTGACGAAAAAAAGCTGTTCGTTGCAGAAAGCCAAAAGAAAATAGAAGATAAGAAAGCACAGCTAAAATCAGTTGCCGAAGAAATGGAAAAGCTTGTTTCTTCTAACGAGGAGTACTCAAGACTTTCCGTTGAACTTAACCAGAAAATATCGTCACTTACTCTTGAACTTTCTGATTACAGGGTAAAATGCTCACAGGCTTTGTCCTCAATAGAGGAGATTAAATCACGTCAGGGCGTAGTTGATGAAAGCGTGCTTCAGTGCCAGCAGGAAACACAAACGGCGCAGGAGCAGAAAAAGGAAAGTCTTGATATTCTTAACGGCTTGCAGGAGCGAATTGACGAGAATAACAACTCTCTTACAGGTTATCAGATAAGACTTGATAATAAGACAAAAGCGGCAGACAAAGTAAAAGCAGAGCTTGAAAAGACAAGCCTTGAGCTTTCGCAGAAACAGTCAAAGGCTCGTATGCTTTCCGACCTTGAAAAAAATATGGAGGGTTATTCAGGCGCTGTTAAGTCTGTTATGAAACAGGCGCAGAGTAAAGCGCTTTCGGGTATTCACGGCCCTTTGTCACAGCTTATAAGCGTAGATAACGAGTATTCTGTGGCAGTTGAGGTTGCATTGGGCGCCGCTATGCAGAATATTGTTACCACTAACGAGGCAGACGCAAAACGCGCCATTTACTATCTTAAAAACAATCACTTGGGCAGAGCAACTTTCCTGCCTATATCGGCAATTAAGCCACGCAGTCTTGATGAAAAAAATCTCGACGATAATTTGGGATTTGTGGCAATAGCCTCTGATTTGGTCGAATGCAAAAAGGAATATAAGGACATTATTTCAAACCTTTTGGGCAGAGTCGTAATTGTTGAGGATATTGACTGTGCAATAGGAATTGCGAAAAGATATTCAAACAGATTTAAAATCGTAACAGTTGACGGCCAGGTGATTAACGCAGGCGGTTCAATGACAGGCGGCTCGCAGTCAAAGGGTGCAGGTATACTTTCCCGAGGAAATATGATTGAGGAGCTTAACACACAGGCAAATGTTCTTGAAGAGAAGGTTGCGAAGCTTAAAGGGGAGTATAAAACTGCTCTTGAAGAGGCAAATTACGAGGCGGCAAAGCTTCAAACGGCACAGGCGGATTTGCAGCAGGCTAAAGAGGAGCTTATCAGAGCACAGGGTGAGGATAAGCTTATTACAGAAAAGCTTGAAACCTTAATTTCACGAAAGAACAGTCTGTTAAGCGAAAAAGAAAATGCAAGCGCCCGCATTGCTGAATTTGAAAAAATAAATGCAGACAGTCAGGTGGAGATTAGCCAAGTGGAAATGCAGATTTCCAAGACAGAAGAAGAACTGAAATCCGCCACAGGCAATGCACAGGACTTAATTGAGAAAAGAGAACAGTACAGGCAAAAGAGTGAGGAAATCAACCTTGAGCTTGTTACTCTTGCCAAGGATTGCGAAAGCGCCAAGCTTTCAATTGAAGAGCTTGAACTTAGAAAAAGCACACAGAGTGACAGAGTTAAGTCTATTGAGGAAGAAATCAAGATTATTGAGGACAGAAATAATAATCTTCTTGCCTCAATTAATGACGTAAAGGCTCAGGCGCAGGCTTTGCGAGATAAGGCAAAAAGTTCAGATGCAGATGTGTCAGAACATATTTCACAGCGTGACGCCCTTGAAAAGCGTTCAACCGATTTGAGAATGCTTGAGCGCAACAAAGCGCAGGAGAGAGAAAAACTTTCAGGCGAGCTTGTTCGTCTTGACGAAAGAAAAATTGCAATGCGCAAGGAGTATGACGAACTTAACGATATGCTCTTTGAGCAGTATGAACTTACAAAACGTGAGGCGGAGGCTCTTAATATCGAAATAGGCGATATTACACAGGCTAAAAAACGCCTTCACGAAATTAAAGTTGCAATCAAAAATTTAGGCTCAATAAACGTTGGCGCTATTGAGGAATACAAGGAAGTATCCGAAAGATACGAGTTTCTTAAGGACCAGATTGACGATATTGAAAAGTCAAAACGTGAACTTATGAAGATTATTGAGGATTTAACTGCCTCAATGAGTGAAAAGTTCCTTGAGAAATTTAATAAGATTAACGAGGAATTCAAGGTTTCCTTTGCCGATTTCTTCGGCGGCGGAAAGGGCGAGATTATTCTCGAACAGCCTGACAACTGCCTTGAAAGTCCTATTGAAATTAAAATACAGCCACCGGGCAAGTCAGTACAAAATATCAATCTGTTTTCCGGCGGAGAAAAGTCGCTTGCCGCAATGGCGCTTCTTTTCAGCGTGCTAAAAGTACAACCGGCACCGTTTTGTATTTATGACGAGGCAGAGGCGGCTCTTGACGACGTAAACGTAGAGAGATTTGCAAAATATATGCGAAAGATGACTGACAAAACACAGTTTATTTCCATTACACACAGACGAGGTACAATGGAGGAGGCAGATGTGCTTTACGGCGTAACAATGCAGGAAAAGGGTGTATCAAAGCTAATTGAACTGCAAACAGCCGAGCTTGCCGCACAAATGGGACTTGAGGATTAAAACGAAAGGATAAATTATGGGTATTTTTTCAATATTTAAAAAAGGTCTTAAAAAGACGAGAGACGAAGGTATAACCGCCCAAATGGACGAGGTTATGGACAGCTATGACAAAATTACCGACGAGCTTTTTGACGAGCTTGAGGAAATTCTCATTATGGGCGACGTGGGAATGCCAACGGCTGAAAGAATAATCCGTGATCTTAAAACAAAAATTGAAAACGACAAAATTACTGACGTAAAGCAGGTAAGAGAAACAATGAAAGATATTGTTTCCGGTATTGTTTGGGGCGGCAGTTATTTAAGACTTCGCTCAAAGCCGTCGGTTATCCTTGTTATCGGTGTAAACGGAGTAGGTAAAACTACAACAATCGGCAAACTTGCTTTAAGACTTAAACAGCAGAACAGAAAGGTTGTTTTGGGCGCAGCTGATACTTTCCGTGCTGCCGCTATCGAACAGCTTCAGGTTTGGGCAGACAGAGCCGAGGTTGACCTTATCAAACACAGCGAGGGTTCTGACCCTGCCGCAGTAGTTTACGATACCATTCAGGCAGGCAAGGCAAGAAATGCAGACGTAATTATAATTGATACCGCAGGCAGACTTCATAATAAGAAAAACCTTATGGATGAGCTCAACAAAATTTCACGCGTTATTGAAAGGGAGTTGCCCGACGCTTCTAAAGAGGTCCTTTTGGTTCTTGACGCAACAACGGGTCAAAACGCTGTAAATCAGGCAAAAGACTTTAAGGACGCCGCAGGTATTACGGGTATCATTCTTACAAAGATGGACGGAACTGCAAAGGGCGGCGTAGTTCTTGCTATCAATAACGAACTTGATGTTCCTGTTAAATTTGTAGGCGTGGGTGAAAAAATTGAGGACTTGCAGCCCTTTGACGCTGACGCATTTGCTTCTGCACTTTTTGATGCAAAAGTGCCTGACGACGATAAGGAAATAGCTTCATTTATTTCATTTGAGGACGAGGAGAACAAATAAAATGGATTTCATTCTTGCAACAAATAATATGAAAAAACTGGCAGAAATGCAGAGAATTTTATCACCCCTCGGCATTAACGTGGTAACTGCCAAAATGCTTGGCATAACTCTTGAAGAGGTGGAGGAAGACGGCGAAACCTTTGAGGATAATGCAAAAATTAAGGCAAGAGCCGCCTGCAAGGCTACAAATATGCCTGCTATTGCCGACGATTCAGGACTTTGCGTTGATTATCTCAACGGCGCTCCCGGTATTTTTTCAGCACGTTTTGCCGGTGAACACGGCAACGATGAAAAAAATAACGACCTTCTTCTTGAAAAACTTGAGGGTGTCCCTATGGAAAAGAGAACAGGCTACTATGTATGTGCAATCTGCTGTACTTTCCCCGACGGCAAGGAAATTGTAGTACGCGGCGAATGTTACGGCCATATCGGCTTTGAAAGAGACGGCAACGAGGGTTTTGGATACGACCCGCTGTTTCTTGTAGACGGCAAAGCCTTCGGCAGATATACGGCAGAGGAAAAAGACAAAATCAGCCACAGAGGTAAGGCTTTAAGATTATTAACAAAGGAATTGGAGAAAGTTATATGACATCAAAGGAAAGAGCGCAGTTAAGAGCAAAGGCAAATCCTTTAGAGCCAATAATCCAGATAGGTAAAGAGGGTATCAGCGATAATCTCATAACACAGATTGACGACACCCTTGACGCAAGAGAACTTATTAAAATCAGAGTACACCTTGAAACTTCACCTAAAACTCCCAAAGAGTTGGCAAATGAACTTGCCGATGCTTTGTCTGCAGATGTTATACAGGTGATAGGCGGAATAATTGTTCTATACCGTGAGGCAGACGAGGAACGTATTGCAGAGAAAAAGAAAAAAAGAGGTTCGGGTACTGCTAAAGCTACTGCAAAGAAAAAGGTAAAAATTAAAGGTAAACGCCAAAGACAGAGAGAGAAAGAGGCAAAAAATCCTTACGCTGTTTATGACAGACCGAAATACAGAGGAAGATAAATGAAGATAGGAATTTTCGGCGGGGCATTTAATCCTGTTCATAAGGGGCATATTCAGCTTGCACAAAACTATTTTCATAAGCTCTCCCTTGACAAACTCCTTTTTGTTCCTACTGCTGTTCCGCCGCATAAAACGTCAGAGTATCTTGCGCCTGAAAAAGCGCGCCTTGATATGCTGAATATTGCCGTTAAAGGTAAGCCTTATTTTGAAATTACGGATATTGAGTTTAAAAGACAGGGAAAATCCTATACGTACGACACGTTAGAACAGCTTGAAAAAATTTATCCTAATGATGAATTTTACCTGATAATCGGCGCTGATCAGTTTTTATCCTTTAACAAGTGGTACAGGTGGCGTGAAATACTTGAAAAAGTCACACTCTGTACCTGTGCAAGAGAAGATGAAAACGAAAGAAGAAAAATACTTGAATTTTCAAATGAACTTGAAGGTTTGAAAAAAGACAGATTCTTTTTGCTTGACGTTCCGGTGCTTAAATTAAGCTCCAGCGAAGTGAGGGACAATATCAAAAATAAAACTAATGTGTCGGATTTATTGCCTGACGGCGTGTATGAATATATAGTTAAAGAGGGTCTTTACAGTGTATGATATTGAATATTTAACATCTGTTGTCAGAAAAAGAATGGGGGATTACAGATTTCACCATTCTGTGTGTGTTTCACAGTGCGCCAAAAAACTTGCAAAAAGATACGGCGCAGATGAAGAAAAAGCAGAGGTTGCAGGTATTCTTCACGATGCCACCAAAGAAACGCCGCCTCTTGAACAGCTTGAGCTGATTAAAAGAGCAGGGTTTGAAATAACAGATTTTGAAAAGAGTCAGCTAAAGTTTTATCATCAGATTTCGGGAGCCGCTTTTGCAAAGGTTGAGCTTGGAATAGAAGATGAAGAAATATTAAATGCAATAAGGTATCACACCACAGGTAAAGCGGATATGAGCCTTATGGAGCAGATAATTTATCTTGCCGATTTCATATCTGACGACAGGGATTACAAGGATATTGATAATATCAGAGCAGAAGCCGACATAAGCAAAGAAAGAGGTATGCTTTATGCAACGGGTTATACAATAAAACATAACGTTAAAAAGTATAATCTTTTGCATCCTCAAACTGTTGAGGCATATAACTGGATTTTAGAAACATTTTTTATTAAGGAAAAGGGTAATTAAATGGAAGCACTTGAAATTGTAAAAACAGCGGTTAAAACGCTTGATAAGAAAAAAGGCGAAAACATTGAGGTTATCGGCATAACCGATTTAACCATAATTGCAGATTATTTTGTTATCGCCACAGGTACAAGCTCAACACAGGTAAAGGCGCTTGCAGACGAGGTGGAGTATCAGCTTGAGCAAAACGGACTTACTCCTCATCATATTGAGGGCAGAAATACCCCTTGGGTTTGCCTTGATTATAATTCGGTAGTTATCCATATTTTCTACAAGGACCAGCGTGATTTTTATCAGCTTGAGCGCTTGTGGGAAGATGGCGAGAAAATAGATATTACAAAATATTTGGAGGATTAAGATATGGATTATAATTTTAAAAAGATTGAAACAAAGTGGCAAAACGTCTGGTACAGCCAAAATACCTTTGCGGCTAAGGACGATTATTCTCTGCCGAAATTCTATTGTCTTGTAGAATTCCCTTATCCGTCAGGACAGGGTCTTCACGTAGGTCACCCTCGTTCATACACAGCTCTTGACATAGTTGCCCGTAAAAAGAGATTACAGGGCTATAATGTTCTTTATCCTATGGGCTGGGACGCTTTCGGTCTCCCTACCGAGAACTTTGCCATTAAAAATCACATTCATCCTGAAGAGGTAACAAAGAAAAATGTTGCTCATTTTAAAGCGCAGCTTCAGGCACTTGGCTTTTCATTTGACTGGACAAGAGAGATAAATACTACCGACCCGTCTTATTATAAATGGACCCAGTGGATATTCCTTCAGCTTTTCAAAAAAGGTCTTGCATATAAGAAAGAAATGGCTGTAAACTGGTGCACATCCTGTAAGTGCGTTCTTGCTAACGAAGAGGTTGTAAACGGCGTTTGCGAGCGCTGCGGCAGCGAGGTTATCAGAAAAAATCAAAGCCAGTGGATGCTTAAAATCACAGAGTATGCACAAAGACTTGTTGACGATTTAGACGACCTTGATTTTATCGACAGAGTTAAGGTTCAGCAGAAAAACTGGATAGGCAGATCAACAGGTGCAGAAGTTGATTTCGGTACAACTTTGGGCGATACCCTTACTGTTTATACCACCCGTCCCGATACTCTTTTCGGCGCTACTTATATGGTTATTTCGCCTGAACATCCTCTTATCGAAAAGTGGGCTGATAAGCTTACCAACCTTGATGAAATCCGTAAGTATCAGGAGGAGGCTGCTCATAAATCTGACTTTGAGCGTACAGAGCTTAATAAGGATAAAACAGGCGTAATGCTTCAGGGTGTAAAGGGAATTAATCCTGTAAACGATACTGAAATTCCTATCTTTATTTCAGACTATGTACTTACTTCATACGGCACAGGCGCTATTATGGCTGTTCCTGCTCACGATACACGTGACTGGGAGTTTGCAAAGAAATTTAATCTCCCCATTATCGAAGTTGTTGCAGGCTCAAAGGTAGGCGTTGAAAACGAGGCGTTTACTGACTGCTATACAGGAAAGCTTGTTAACTCTTCATTCCTTACGGGTATGACTGTGGAAGAGGCAAAAACTGCTATTACAGAGTGGCTTACTAAAGAGGGCAAAGGCCATCAGAAAGTAAACTTTAAACTTCGTGACTGGGTATTCTCCCGCCAGAGATACTGGGGCGAGCCAATTCCGATTGTTAAGTGCGAGGACTGCGGTTATGTTCCTGTTCCTGAAAGCGAACTTCCTTTAAGACTTCCTATGGTTGACAGCTATGAGCCTACCGATACAGGCGAGTCACCCCTTGCTAAAATGACCGACTGGGTAAACACAACCTGTCCTCATTGCGGCAAGCCTGCAAAGAGAGAAACAGATACTATGCCGCAGTGGGCAGGTTCTTCTTGGTATTTCCTCAGATATATGGATCCTCATAACGATAACGCTCTTGTATCACCCGAGGCAGTTAAGTACTGGGGACCTGTTGACTGGTATAACGGAGGTATGGAACATACCACTCTTCACCTGCTTTATTCACGTTTCTGGCATAAATTCCTTTACGATATTGGCGTAGTTCCTACAAAGGAGCCTTATGCAAAACGTACTTCTCACGGTATGATTTTAGGTGAAAACGGCGAGAAAATGTCTAAATCCCGCGGTAACGTGGTAAATCCTGACGAAATCGTTGACCAGTACGGTGCTGATACAATGCGTCTTTACGAAATGTTCATCGGCGACTTTGAAAAAGCTGCCCCTTGGAACAGTGATTCTATCAAGGGATGCAAGAGATTTATAGAGAGATTCTGGAACTTGCAGGAGGTTGTAAAAGAGGGCGACGATTATTCACCCGAACTTGAAAGCCTTATGCACAAAACAATTAAGAAAGTTACCGAGGATATTGACAATCTTAAATGCAATACTGCTATTGCCGCTATGATGACTCTTGTTAACGAAATGTACGCAAAAGGCGTTAATAAGGCAGAGCTTAAAACACTTACAATTCTTCTCAATCCTTTTGCTCCTCACGTTACCGAGGAAATGTGGGAAGTTATGAATTTCGGCGGTATGGTAAACGAGGCAAAGTGGCCTGAATACGACGAGGAAAAGACAAAGGATAATACTATTGAGATTGTTCTTCAGTATATGGGCAAAGTTCGTTCACGTGTAACAGTACCTGCCGATATTACAAAAGAAGAGGCAATAGAACTTGCTAAAAAGGACGAAAAAATGGCACAGGTTCTTGAAGGCAAGGAGATTAAAAAGGAAATTTACGTTCCCGGAAAGCTTGTAAATATAGTAGCATTATAATTTTGTGAGGATAGGATTATGGCAAATAAAAAACGCATCTATACAGTTGCAACCTCTCACCTTGACACTATATGGTCATGGGATTTTGAAACTACGGTAAGCAGGTATATTTATGATACTCTTGTGGACAATTTTGCTCTTTTCAAAAAGTATCCTACTTATACTTTTTCCTTTGAGGGTTCATACAGATACGAACTTATGGAGGAATATTATCCCGAACTTTTTGAGCAGATGAAGGAGTATATCAAACAGGGTAGATGGAATGTTTGCGGTTCAGCCTTTGAAAACGGAGATACTAACTGTCCTTCTCCTGAGGCTCTTTTCAGAAATATTCTTTTCGGAAATTCCTATTTTGATGAAAAGTTCGGCAAGAGAAGCGTTGATATTTATCTTCCCGATTGCTTCGGTTTCGGCTGGGCTTTGCCGAGTATCGCACACCACGCAAACTTAAAAGGTTTTACCACTCAAAAGCTTGCTTGGGGCAGCGCTTACGGAGTTCCTTTTGACATCGGAAAGTGGAAAGGCGTTGACGGCAAGGAAATATACGCAAGCTGTAATCCTCACGATTATTATTTTACTTTGACAAGGCTCCGTAATTGGAACTTTGTTCAAAAAAAGCTTAAAGAAAACGAAAAATACGGACTTGACTGGACTTATATGTTCCACGGTATCGGCGACAGAGGCGGCGCTCCCGAGGAAAAATCAGTTAAGTTTGTTGAAGAAGAAATCAAGAAAAACGACTCAAGCGATATTGAAGTTATTGCAGCAAGTGCTGACCAAATTTATCACGATATTGAAAATGAACTGCCCCAGGAGGTTAAGGATAAACTGCCTGTTTGGAATAACGAGCTTGTTATGCAAAATCACGGCGTTGGCGGATATACCTCACGAGCTATAGGTAAGCGCTGGAATGCCAAATGTCAGGAACTGGGCGATATGGCGGAACGTGCAGGCGTAATGGCAAATTATTTCGGCACTGCCGACTATAATGAGGCAGTTCTTGAAAAATGCTGGAAAAGAGCTATTGCTCATCAGTTTCACGATGACACCCCCGGCACATCAGTTCAGCGTGCTTACAGGCGTTCTTGGAATGATTATGCAATGTCAATGAATCAGTTTACAGGAGAGATGGAAGCTTATCTTTGCTCACTTTCAGCAATGGCGAAAACTGATTTTTGCACAGGCACGCCGATAATGGTTTATAACAGCGTTGAGTGTAAACGTACATCTCTTGTGAAAGCAAGACTTAGCGGAGTAAAAAGTTCTTATGTCCGCGTTTATGACGACAAGGGCAGAGAAATGAGAAGTCAGTCTGTAAAGCTTGATGACGGTGCTTTAGAGCTCCTTTTTGTTGCAGAGGTTGAGAGCCTTGGCTTTAAAGTATTTGACGTTCGAGAGTCAAATGAGCCTTGCCAGCTTGAAAATCACCTTTCTATTACTGACGACACAATGGAAAATGAAAAATATGTTGTTCGTCTTAATAAAAACGGCAACATTTCTTCTATTATCGATAAAGAGGATAACGAGCGAGAACTCCTTACTGC
>CALWVQ010000005.1 GCA_944385025.1 uncultured Eubacterium sp. | reverse complement strand
ATGTATGCAAGATATGAAAGAGGTGCAAACGAAATGCCCATAAGGCATCTTGTCGCTCTTGCTGATTTTTACAATGTTTCAACGGATTATATTTTAGGTCGTACAAACAATCAAAAAATAAATAAATAATTCTTGACAATTTATTTTTATTATTATATAATCTTTTCGCCGCATACTATGGGCTTTAAGAGAATACAGGGTATTCCGCCCCGTGTAGCGAGACTTGAATAAGGAGATTAAATACTATGTATGCTGTTGTTGTAACAGGCGGTAAGCAGTACAAGGTTGCTGAGGGCGACGTTCTTTACATCGAAAAGCTTGACGCTGAAGCAGAGTCAAAGGTTACTTTCGATACTGTTCTTGCAGTAGGAACTGAAGACGGCTTTAAGGCAGGCAAGGACTGCGCAAACGCTACTGTTGACGCAAAAGTTCTTAAAAACGGCAAGGGTAAGAAAATCACTGTATTTACTTACAAGCCAAAGAAGGACGAGAAGCGCAAGAAGGGTCATCGTCAGCCATATACAAAGGTTGAGATTACCAAGATTAACGCATAATGATTAAAATAGAGTTTTACGACGGTATCAACGGGCTCTGCGGATTTCAGGCAGAGGGTCACGCTTTAAACGGCGAGGCAGGGGAGGATATAGTTTGTGCATTTGTATCAAGCGCCTGTCTTTTGACTGCCAACACCGTAACAGAGGTGATCGGTCTTGATGCCGACGCACAGAGTGACGACGGTTATCTGAAACTGATGATTTTGGAAAATCCGTCCAAGGCGCAGGACGTCCTTAACGGTTTAAAGCTCCACTTAACAGAGCTTGAAAAGGACTATCCTCAAAACATTAAAGTGATTTATCGGAGGTGTAATAATGCTTAAGTTAGATTTACAGCTTTTCGCTCATAAGAAAGGTATGGGTTCTACAAAGAACGGCCGTGACAGCGAATCAAAGCGTCTCGGCGCAAAGAGAGCTGACGGACAGTTTGTTCTTGCAGGCAACATTCTCTATCGCCAGAGAGGAACTCATATTCACCCAGGTAACAACGTAGGTATCGGTAAGGACGACACACTTTTCGCTCTTATTGACGGTACTGTTAAGTTTGAGAAAATGGGTAAGGACAGAAAGAAAGTTTCTGTATATCCTGTTGAGCAGTAATTATAAAAAAACAACCCCGCAGAGTAATCTGCGGGGCTTTTTTGTTTTGACCGTTTGTGTTGTGTTCAGTAGTATTTTTACAGCCTTGCCTCAAGTCTGTAAATAGGCAGTCCCTGTGAGGCAAATTTGCTTTCGTATTCTGTAACGATATTGCCCTCAAAATCGCTGTGGTGCAAATCAAGGGAAATGTTGCTGAGCTTAAAACCGCTTTGTGAAAAGCTTTCAAGTGAATACTCGAAAAAGTGCATATTGTCCGTTTTCTGACAGATAACACCGTTAGGCTTAAGAATCTTTTTGTAAATTTCTAAAAACCGCGGGTTTGTCAAACGGTGAGCAACGTGTTTGTGCTTTGGAAACGGGCAGGAAAAATTAAGATAAATCTCCTCCACAGACTTTTCATTTATATATGAAGGGAGATATTCTGCAGTGCCGCAGAGAAAACGTATATTTCCAAGTCCCATCTCCCTTGCGCTTTCAATGGCAAGGATAAGTACATTTCTGTTTCTTTCAACGCAAAGAATATTTTTGTCGGGATTTTCTTTTGCAAAGGTGCAGCCGAACTGACCTTTTCCGCTGCCTATTTCAAGATATACAGGCTTGCTGTTGCCGAAAAGGCGTGCAAAATCAATTTGGTGATTCTCATTAACTGCGTCCTTGTAGTTAAGGGAATCATTTTTCATTATAGTAAGATAATCTGACGACGCCTCAATTCGTTCATCAAGATTTTTCTTTCTTTTCATTCTCATAGTTATACCTCTTAATGTTCATCGTCAAGAACTGCGTGGGCGCATTTTACGCCGTCAACTGCGGCTGAAATTATACCCCCTGCATATCCTGCGCCCTCGCCGCAGGGATAAACGCCTCTGATATTACACTGCAAAAGGTCGTCACGCAGAATTCGTACAGAGCTTGACGAACGTGTTTCGGGAGCAGTTAAAACGGCGTCGTAAAGGTTAAAGCCGTTAAGCTTTTTGTCCATTTCAACTATTGCCGATTTCATAGTTGCCGATACCTTTTCAGGCAGACATAAATCAAGATTTGTCATTGTTACGCCTGTGGGGCAGGTGGGCTGAACATTGCCTAATTCCTTGCTTTCGATACCTTTTAAAAAATCGCCAACTAACTGTGCAGGGGCTTTGTAGTTACTGCCCGCCAGCTTAAATGCGGTGTTTTCAATTTCACGCTGATAATAAATACCTGCAAGGGGATGGTCTGACGGAAAATCCTTTGGCTCAATTCCTACAAGCAAAGCAGAGTTGGCATTTTCGCCGTCACGGGCAAGAGAACTCATACCGTTTACGATAACGCCCTCTTTTTCACTGGCGGCGTTTACAACTGTTCCGCCGGGGCACATACAAAATGTGTACGCACCTCTTTCGTGCAGTCCGTGGCAGGCAAGCTTGTAATCGGCTGCGCCTAATTTTTTGTGTCCTGCAAATTTGCCGTACTGCGCCTTGTTTATAAGAGACTGGGGATGCTCAATTCTTGCACCTACGGAAAAAGGCTTTTGCATAATTTCAACGCCCATATTGTAAAGCATTTCAACAGTGTCACGGGCGCTGTGGCCTATCGCCATAATTACGCTGTCCGTTTCCAAGTCGATTTTTTCGCCTTTATGGGTATATGTTACTCCGTGAACAAAGCCGTTTGCCACAATCAGCTTTTCAAGACGGCATTCAAGGCGTACCTCGCCCCCTAATTTTTCTATCTTTTTGCGTATGTTTTTTACAACTTCTACAAGTCTGTCCGTGCCGATGTGTGGCTTTGAGGAATACAAAATTTCTTCAGGGGCGCCAGCCTCGTATAATTCTTCAAGAATTTTACGGATAAAGGGACTTTTTATTCCCGTTGTCAGCTTGCCATCTGAAAAAGTGCCTGCTCCGCCCTCGCCGAACTGCACGTTTGATTCCTCGTTAAGCTTTCCCGTCTGCCAGAAAAGGTCAACGTCCTTTGTTCTTTCCTCAACCGCTTTACCTCGCTCAAGGATAATGGGCTTAAGTCCCGACAGGGCAAGAATAAGTCCTGCAAACATTCCCGCAGGGCCGAAACCTACTACCACTGGGCGAAAACTGCTTACCCTTTTGTTTTCGGGCAGGGTGTAAACGTAGGGCTTGACAATGTTTACTTTGTTTGATTTGCACTTTCTTGTAATCTGCTCTTCGTCAAGAGTAATAATTACGTCAAGAGAATAGGTGAAGTGAACGTCGTCCTTTTTTCTTGCGTCTACACTCTTTTTATAAATGGTATAAGACTTTATATATTTTTTATTTATCTTGAGAACTTTTGCCGCTTTTTCGGCAAGAAGCTCCTCTTCCTCGTCAAGAGAAAGTTTTATTTCGTTAATTCTTATCATACTTTTGTCCTGTTATATTTTATGCATTATATATTGTCTGAAATTTGGTCGGCTACGGCAATACCGCTGTGCCACGCAAAGTCAAGGTTAAAACCGCCGCAGTCAAATTGCCTGTCTAAAACCTCGCCGCAGGCATATAGATTTGGTACGATTTTTGACCGATAGCCGTCAAATTCATTTGTATCAGCACCGCCGCAGGTAATTTGGGCAAAGTCAAAGCCTTTTGTGCCGTTTATTATCAATTTCCAGTTTTTTGCGTAGTGAGCCGTTTTTTCTTTATCGCTTTTTGCCTGTGCCTCAATTATATCGTTAAGCCTGCTTCCTAAAATACCTTTAAGACTGCCGTGCTTTTCAATATGATTGAGCAAATCATTTTCGCTGATTTCAGGCACAAGGTCCAAAACGGCGTGGCATTTTTCAGGTTCTTTTTTTGCAAAATTAATTCCTGCAAGGCGTGACAGGTTCATTGTGACTATCCCCGACAGTCCGTAGTCGGTAAACAGCACCTCACCGTACTCTTCTGAAACGATTTCGTCGTTTAAAAGTAAAGCCATTTTGCACTTTGCTCTGTGACCTTTTAGCTTTCGCGGGTATTTGCTCGGTGACGTAAGCTGAACAAGAGAGGGGGAGAGGGGCGTTATCGTATGACCTAATGATTTAAGAATTTCAAGTCCGCTGCCGTCAGAGCCTAAACTGCTCTGCGCCTTTCCTCCCGCAGCAATTACTACGCTGTCAGCCTTGTAGCTGCCTTTTGAGGTTTTTACTTCAAGCTGCGGCGTAACTGCCTTAACCGCACAGTCGGTAACGATTTCAACTCCTGATTTATCACAACCGTCCAAAAGAGTTTCAAGAACAGTAACAGCCGTGTTGGAGTATGGATATACACGTCCCTCATCGTCTGTTCGAGTAATTAAACCCAAGTCATTGAAAAAGGAAATAACTTCTTTGCAGTTGTCTGCTTTTTCATTTGTCAGATTGCATCTGCCGTTTCCCGTGGCAAGAATTTTTTTACCTGCCTGACTGAGCCTTTCCAAAATCACTACCTTTTGTGACGGCATATTTTGTTTTAACCTTATTGCACAGGCAAGTCCCGATGCTCCTGCGCCTATAATAATTGTGGTCATACCCTGTCACCTACACAATGTATAGTTGTTGTTTATTTATGATAATATAAAACATAAATAAATGCAAACTTTTTTGACAAAAAAACTTGACTATGGATATTTGCTGTGCTATATTATCTATACCTCGTAGTAGAGTGATTAATTTGAGCCGACAGGCCTTATTTTTTTTGTCTGCTTTGCTTTGCGTGGCAACGAGGGAGATTATTTATCGAAAATTTAACGGAGGTGCTATTTATGAGAGTTAAGATTACCTTAGCTTGCACTGAATGCAAACAGCGCAATTACAACACAATGAAAAACAAGAAGAACTCACCTGACAGACTTGAGATGAACAAGTACTGCCGTTTCTGCAAGAAGCATACTCTTCACAGAGAAACAAAGTAACAGGAGGACGAAAATGGCTGAAGAAAAAAAGACTTCAAAAAAGGCTGAAAAAGAAGAAAAAACTTCAAAGTCTGCAAAGAAGAAGTCAAAGAAAAATCCTTTTAAATCCATTGCGTCGTTCTTTAAAAGTGTAAAAGCCGAAGGCAAAAAGGTTGTCTGGGCTAAGCCTATGGAGGTACTCAGAAATACTGTTATTGTACTTGTAGTAGTAGCAATCGTAGGCGTTTGTATCTATTTGGTAGACACAGGTCTTTCTCTCGGTATGAAAGGACTTAAAAACCTTGCCGAGACAGAAACAACAGCGTCTGAAACAGTTACTGAGGAGTCAACCTCTGACGTAGTTCTTGAAGAAGATACAGCAGAAACAACCGAAGCAGCCGAATAATTAGTTATTAACGGTTTGTTTGATAATACTTAAATTCGGGAGGCTTATTTATGGAAGAGGCAAAATGGTATGTTGCTCACACCTTTTCAGGTTATGAAAACAAGGTGGCAAGCAATATTCAGACTGTTGTTGAAAACCGTAATCTCCACGACCTTATCCAAGAGGTTGCGATCCCTACCGAAACAGTAGTTGAGGTTAAGGACGACGGTACTAAAAAAGAATATCAGCGCAAGCTTATGCCCGGCTACGTTTTTGTAAAGATGGTTATGACGGACGACAGTTGGTACGTTGTAAGAAACACACGCGGCTGCACAGGCTTTGTAGGTCCTGAGGGCGAGCCTCAGCCTCTTACTGACGAGGAAGTTAAGAATAACAGCCTTGAAAGAGTAAGCGTAGAGGTTAAGTATGAGGTAGGCGACCTTGTAAACGTTATCGACGGTCCTCTTGAGGGCTTCTCCGGTACTGTTAACGAGATTGACGTAAACAATAACAGCGTTCAGGTAACTGTATCTATGTTCGGCAGAGAAAATACAGTTGAATTTGAGCTTGACCAGCTTGAAAAGGTCAGTGACTAAATTTCAGTAATTCGCAGTATATCTGCTTATTATCGTTAAGGTAAAATTGCCGTTTTACTTTAGCGGTGGGAGAGATGAAATGTCTCGCCATTTACCACAATATTAGGAGGAAATAATTATGGCACAAAAGGTAGTAGGTTTAATTAAACTTCAGATCCCTGCTGGCAAAGCGACTCCTGCACCACCAGTTGGTCCTGCACTCGGTCAGCACGGCGTAAACATTATGTCATTTACAAAAGAGTTCAACGAGAGAACAAAGAATGACGCCGGTCTTATTATCCCTGTTGTTATCACAGTATATGAGGACCGTTCATTTACATTCGTAACAAAGACACCACCTGCAGCAGTTCTTATCAAAAAGGCTTGCGGTATTGAGACAGCATCAGGCACACCTAACAAGAACAAGGTTGCTACAATCTCAAAGGCAGACGTTCAGAAAATCGCTGAAACAAAGATGCCTGACCTTAACGCAGCTTCACTTGAGGCAGCTATGTCAATGATAGCAGGCACTGCACGCAGCATGGGCGTAGTAGTAGAAGACTAATTCCCTTGTGGGAGGAAGTATCCGATTAACCACTGGAGGTAAATGATTATGAAACACGGAAAGAAATATATCGACGGTGCAAAATTAATTGACCGTTCAAATTTATATGACAGTGCTGAAGCCCTTGAGCTTTCAGTAAAAACAGCAACAGCAAAGTTCGATGAAACCATCGAGGCTCATATCCGTCTTGGTGTTGACTCACGTCACGCTGACCAGCAGGTTCGTGGCGCCGTAGTTCTTCCAAACGGTACAGGTAAGGACGTAAGAGTTGCCGTATTTGCAAAGGGCGACCTTGCAAAAGCTGCTGAAGAGGCAGGCGCAGACGTAGTAGGCGACGCTGACCTTGTTCAGAAGATTTCAGGCGGCTGGATGGATTTCGACGTAGCTATTGCATCACCTGATATGATGGGCTTTGTTGGCCGTCTCGGTAAGGTTCTCGGCCCTCGTGGTCTTATGCCTTCACCAAAGGCAGGTACTGTTACAACTGACGTTGCTAAGGCTGTTCAGGAAGCTAAAGCAGGTAAGATTGAGTACCGTCTTGACAAGACAAACATCATCCACTGCCCAATCGGCAAGGCTTCATTCGGCACAGAAAAGCTTCTTGAGAACTTCAACGCTCTTATTGACGCTATCATCAAGGCTAAGCCTGCCGCTGCAAAGGGACAGTACATTAAGTCTGTTGCAGTTGCATCAACAATGGGCCCTGGCGTTAAAATCAATCCTAACAAGGTTGGTACTGCTGCTTCATCAGCAGAGTAATTTAGGTATTGACAGGGAGTTTTCCCTGTGTTAAAATACAATAGCTGTTCAGCCAAAGACAGTAGGTGCATTTTATGCGTAAGTTTACCGCCTACCGAGGAATGAACTTTCAAATAGCTTATTTGTTAATTTGATTGTTACGTGCATTCCATTCTTTGGAATGCACTTTTTTATAGCTGACAGCCATAAAGACCACTTTAGTGGCAAATTTTTATGGAGGTATAGTAAATGCCAAGTACAGCAGTTCTTGAAAGAAAAAAGCAAATGGTTGCTGACCTTTCAGAAAGAATTAAGAATTCTTGTGCAGGTGTTGTTGTTGACTACAAGGGTATCAACGTAGAAGACGACACAAAGCTTCGTAAGGAGCTTCGTGAAGCTGGTGTTGAGTACACAGTTGTTAAAAACTCAATTCTCGGCAGAGCAGCACAGGATGCAGGACTTGAAGGTCTTGACGCAGTTCTTGAAGGCACAACAGCAATCGCCACATCAGCAGATGATTATGTTGCATCAGCTCGTATTCTTCAGAAATACGCTGACACTCATAATAACTTCTCACTTAAGAGCGGTTATCTTGACGGCGAGGTAATCTCACTTGAAAAGCTTATTGCTCTTGCAAAGCTTCCATCAAGAGAAGTTCTCCTTGCAACAGTTTGCAACGTATTCAATGCTCCTATCGCTGCTTTTGCTCGTGCAGTTCAGGCTATCGTTGACAAGGGCGACGACGCACAGGCAGAGGAAAAAGCAGAAGAGGCTCCTGCAGCAGAAGAAGCTCCTGCAGAGGAAGCTAAGGCTGAGGAAGCACCGGCTGAAGAAACAGCTGAATAATTAAACGAAATCAACTTTTTTAAAAAATAAATTTTATCGGAGGAAAATAAAATGGCATCAGAAAAAGTTACAGCAATTGTTGAAGAGCTTAAAACTCTCACAGTTCTTGAGCTTTCAGAGCTCGTATCAGCAGTAGAAGAAGAATTTGGTGTAAGCGCAGCAGCAGCAGTAGCAGTTGCAGCTCCAGCAGAGGGCGGCGCAGCAGCAGCTGAGGAGAAGACAGAATTTGACGTAGTTCTTGCAGACGTAGGAGCTAACAAGATTCAGGTTATCAAGGCTGTTCGTGAGGCAACAGGTCTTGGTCTTAAAGAGGCTAAGGAGATTGTTGACGGCGCACCTGCAACAGTTAAAGAGGCTGTTCCAACAGCTGACGCTGAAGCTCTCAAGGCTAAGCTTGAAGAGGCTGGCGCAAAGGTTGAGCTTAAATAAGTTAATCAATCTGTCAAGAGGAGTGACTGCGGTCATTCCTCTTTTTTTGTTTATTTACTTGACTTTTTAAAAAAAAGTGCTATTATACATATTGTAAGTTTATATCTCATGGTGAGAGTGGGTTTTGTAACCCGCTCTCTTGTTATTGTAAGGAGGTTTTTTCTTGGCAGGAAAAGGCAACACAGTAAGCAGAGTAGCTGAAATCGTAACCCCTTATGCAAAGGAACTTGGTCTTGAAATATGGGACATACGCTTTGTTAAAGAGGGTACAGACTGGTATCTGCGAATTTTTATTGACAAAGAGGGCGGTGTTTCTATCGACGACTGCGTGGATTTGACTCACGCAATCACCAAACCTCTTGACGACGCAGACCCCATAAGCCAAAGCTATCTTTTGGAGGTAAGCTCACCCGGCGTTGAAAGGGAGCTGATTACCGACGCCCACTTTGAAAAGTTTATAGGCTCAAAAATAATGTTGAGGCTTATAAGACCTATTGATAAGGTGAGGGATTTCGGCGGAACGCTTAAAAGCTATGAAAACGGCGTAATTACCGTGGAACTTCAGGACGGAAATATCCTTGAGTTTAATAAAAAGGATACCTCCTTTGTTAAGCTTGACGATTTTGATATAAATATGTTTAAAGAGTAAAAAACATCGGAAAGGATGATAGGAAAATGAGTAAGGAATTTTTTGAAGCAGTAAAAATGCTTGAAGCAGAGAAAGGAATACCTGCGCAGTATCTTTTTGAGAAGATTTCTGCTGCAATTATCGTTGCCGCAAAGCACGACTACAACGGCAAGGACATTGTTCACTGCGACATAGACGAGGAAAAGCAGAAGATTAAAGTATACGTAAGAAAAAATGTTGTTGAGGAAATTGAGGACCCTGATACCGATTTGACTCTCGAGCAGGCACAGGCTATCAGAAAGTCAGCAAAAGTAGGCAAGACTATTGATATTCCTCTTAAAACAAAGGACTTCGGAAGAATTGTTGCCCAGACAGCAAAGCACGTTATCAGACAGGGTATCCGTGAGGCTGAAAGAGGACAAATGATTCAGGAGTTTAAGTCTAAAAATCAGGAGATTGTTTCTGCCAAGGTTGAGAGAATTGATCCTCTTACAGGCAATGCAACTCTTGAAATAGGTAAAAATCAGACTGTTCTTCCAAAAACTGAACAGGTTCCAGGTGAAAAGCTTACAGAGGGAGATACTATTAAAGTATTCATCGTAGACGTTAAGGAAGGCGGAAAGGGACCGAAGATTTTGATTTCAAGAACTCATCCCGGATTTGTACGCCGCCTTTTTGAGCAGGAGGTTCCTGAAATTTACGACGGAACTATTGAGATAAAGTCAGTATCCCGTGAGGCAGGTTCAAGAACAAAGATTGCCGTATTCACAAAGGACGAGGACGTTGACCCGGTAGGCGCTTGTATCGGACCGAGAGGTCAGAGAGTTTCAAACATTGTTGAAGTTCTCGGCGGTGAAAAAATCGACATTGTTAAGTACAGCGACGACCCTGCTGAGTTTATTGCCGCTTCTCTTGCTCCGTCAGACGTTTGCAGCGTTGAAATTATCGACGCTGACGCAAAAACCTGTAAGGTTACAGTACCTGACGACCAGCTTTCCCTTGCTATCGGCAACAAGGGTCAAAACGTACGTCTTGCAGTAAGACTTACCGATTGGAATATTGATATTAAGCCTGAAAGCGGTTTCTTTGAGGGCGAGGAAAAATAATGAAAACCAAAAAAGTACCTTTAAGAATGTGCACCGGATGCGGTGAAATGTTTGACAAGCGCACTCTTGTAAGAGTTGTCAAAAGTCCCGACGGTGAAATTTCTCTTGATTTGACAGGCAAAAAGTCAGGCAGAGGGGCATATGTTTGTAAAAATCCCCAGTGCTTGAAAATGGCAAGAAAGAAAAAGGCATTTGAAAGAGCCTTTTCAATGCCTATCAGCCAAGAGGTATATGATTTAATGGAAGAAGAAATGGAAAATGCACAGTAAGTCACTTTCAATGCTGGGGCTTGCAAGACGGGCAGGCAAACTGGCAATGGGACACGATATGGCAAAGGAGTCCGTAACAAAAAACAAGGCAAAGCTTATAATTATATGTGAGGACGCTTCACCCAGACTTGCGGGCGAATTTAACCGTCTGACAGGGGACAGAAAAGGCGTAGAGCTAATTCAGAGCCATATTACTATGGATGAGGTGCATTTCGCCATAGGCTATAAGGCTGCCGTAATGGCAGTTGAGGACGAAAATTTTTCAGTACGAATTATTGAACTATTAAGACAGGAGGAAAATGCTAATGATAATTAAAGTTAAGGTTTCTGATGTCGCAAAGGATTTTGGAAAAAACAACAAGGATATTATCGGTATCCTTTCAAACTACTGTGAAGGTAAAAAAACAGCTAACACAGTGCTTGAGGAAAACGAGCTTAACATTTTGTTTGATAAGCTTACACAGGACAACAGCGTAGCAAGCTTTGACGAGTATTTCGGCAGCGTTAAAAAGGCTGAAAAACCGCAGGCAAAAAAGGCTGCTCCTAAAAAGACAGACAATAAAAAGCTTCAAAATCAGGCAGCAATTCTTCAAATGGCAGAGCAGGCAGCAAAGCGTGATGAAGAAAAAGCCAAGAGAAAAGCAAACAAAACTCCACAGGCAAGAACAAAGGGTGAGGCAAGAAGAGTTGATACCCGTGTTAATACTGTTGACTTGGAGAAATACAATCAAAAATATGAGGATATTGCTCCTGCTTCACAGATGAACGATTATCAGAAAAAGCAGAAGCTTAACCAGAAATCAAAGCAGTACAGAAAGAAAAAGCCCCAGGGTATGCACGCCCGCTCAAAGAAGGAGACAGAGGCTCAGAGACTTGTACGTATTGCAGAACAGAGAAAGAAACAGCAGATTACCATTGAGGTGCCTGATGAAATTACAGTAGGCGATCTCGCAAGCCTTCTTCGTATGACGGCAACAGAGGTTATCAAAAAGCTTATGGCTTTAGGTGTAATGGCAACTGTAAACGAGGTAATCGACTTTGATACCGCTGAAATTGTTGCAACAGAGCTTGGCGCAAAGGTTAAGCACAAAGTTGAGGTCAGCATTGAAGAGCAGATTATTGAGGAAGAGGTTGAGGACGATGAAAACGCCGTTACAAGACCTCCTGTTGTTTGCGTAATGGGTCACGTTGACCACGGTAAAACATCAATACTTGACGCTATTCGTGATACTGACGTTACATCAACAGAGGCAGGCGGAATTACACAGGCTATCGGTGCATATCAGGTAGTTGTAAACGGTGAAAAAATCACTTTCCTTGATACTCCCGGTCACGCTGCATTTACTGCTATGAGAGCAAGAGGCGCTATGGCAACTGATATTGCAGTGCTTGTTGTTGCCGCAGACGACGGTATTATGCCCCAGACTGTTGAGGCTATCAACCACGCAAAAGCAGCTAATGTTGAAATCATTGTTGCTATTAACAAAATGGATAAAGAGGGCGCAAACCCTGACAGAATTATGCAGCAGCTTACAGAGCACGAGCTTGTTCCTGAAGAGTGGGGCGGCGACGTTATCTGCGTACCTGTTTCTGCAAAGACAAAAATGGGTATCGACAAGCTCCTTGAAACGATTCTCCTTGTAGCAGAGGTGGCAGAGCTTAAGGCTAATCCCGACCGTACTGCAAAGGGCGTTGTTATTGAGGCAAAGCTTGATAAGGGCAGAGGTCCTGTTGCAACTCTCCTTGTTCAAAACGGTACACTTAATACAGGCGATATTGTTGTTGCAGGCACATCGGTAGGTAAGATTAGGGCAATGACCGATTATCACGGCAAGCCGATTCAAAGTGCCGGTCCTTCAGTTCCTGTTGAGATTATGGGTCTTGACAGCGCTCCTATGAGCGGCGACGAGTTTAACGCTGTATCTGACGAAAAGCTGGCAAGAACACTTGTAGAACAGAGAAAGACAAAGGCAAAAGAGGAAGAATTCAAACTCTTCCAGAAGGTTACTCTTGACACCCTGTTTGATACTATTCAGGAGGGTGAGATGAAGGAGCTTAACATCATTGTCAAAGCAGATGTTCAAGGTTCTGTTGAAGCAGTTAAGCAGTCACTTCTTAAGATAGAAAATGATGAAGTAAACGTAAAAATCGTTCACGGTGCAGTTGGCGCTGTAAATGAAAGCGACGTTATGCTTGCCAATGCGTCAAATGCAATTATCGTTGCGTTTAACACAGGCGTTGACCAGATTGCCGCTGATAACGCACAGCGAGACGGCGTTGAAATTAAGACTTATGATATTATTTACGACGCTATTGAGGATATTGAGCGTGCTATGAGAGGCATGAGAGCGCCTAAATACCGTAATGTTGATACAGGTGAGGCAGAGGTCAGAGAGGTTTATAAAATCTCTTCAGCAGGCACTATTGCAGGCTCTCTTGTGACATCCGGCAACATTAAGCGTGACGGTAAGGTAAGAGTTATCAGAAACGGCAAGGAAATTGCCGACGTTAAGCTCGCTAACCTTAAGAGATTTAAAGATGAGGTTAAAGAGGTATCATCAGGCTATGAGTGCGGAATCAGTCTTGAGGGCTGGGACGATATTCAGGCAGGCGATATACTTCAGGCTTATATTGTTGAGGAATACAGGGATTAATTATGGCAGGATTTCATATTGACAGAATATCCGAGGATATAAAAAGAGAAATTATTTCAATAATGAGAGAGCTTAAGGACCCGCGTATAAGCGATATGCTTACGGTTATCAAGGTAGACGTAAGCGGGGACTTAAGCTATGCAAAGGTTTATATCAGCGCTATTGAGGGGATTGAAGTCGCCAAGCGTTCCGTAAAGGGACTTGAAAGTGCCTCCGGCTATATTAGAAAACAGCTCGGCACAAGACTTCATCTTCGCAAAAGCCCTGAACTTAAATTCATAGCAGACGATTCCATTGAAAAAGGAATGGACATTTTTGAAAAAATTAAGGAATTAAGCGATGAGAATTAGTGTAGAAGAGTGTGCAAATCTCCTTAAAGAGCAGGACAATATTCTTATACTGACCCACGCTCACCCTGACGGCGACACCCTTGGCTGCGGATTTGCTCTTTGCAGAGGGCTTATGAAGCTGGGAAAGATTTGCGCAGTTGAAAATGCAGACGAAATACCGAAAAAATACAGCTATATGTATAATGATATTGTGCCTATTAAGTTTAAGCCTAAATATGTTGTTGCAGTTGACGTGGCAACAGAAACCCTGTTAGGCGATTTTGAGGGTAAGTATCATATTGACATGTGTATTGATCATCACACGACTAATACAGAGTATGCAGACAATCTCTTGTTGGAGGATGTTCCCGCCGCCAGTGAAACGATGCTTAAAGTTTTAGAGGCTCTGGGAGTAGAGGTGGATAAGGGAATAGCAAACTGCCTGTATACAGGAATTACCACAGACACAGGCTGTTTTCGCTATGCTTCCACTACTGCTGACACTTACCGTGCTGCCGCACGTCTTATTGACGCAGGGGCAGACAACGGCACAATTAACAGGGTAATGTTTGAAACCAAGACTAAAACTTACGCAAGGCTTGAAAGACTTGCTCTTGACTCTATGCGATTTTATGCAGACGAGAAAGTTGCAATTATCACTGTTACGCAGGAAATGTATAAGCTTACGGGTTCAAATGAACAGGAAACCGAGGCTCTTGCTCCTCTTACAAGACAGATTGAGGGCGTCGAGGTGGGTATTACCATCAGAGAAAAGGCAAACGGCACCTGCAAAGCGTCAATCCGCACCTTTGAAAGCGTTAACGCTGCCCAGCTTGCCAAGGAATTCGGCGGCGGCGGTCATCCGCAGGCTGCTGCGTGCCAATTTGACTGCGGCGTAAAAGAGGCAAGGGAAATGCTTGTGGAAAAGTGCCAGGAGATTTTGGGAAAGGAAGAGTAATTCCTTTATGACCGGAATTATTTGCATTAACAAGGATAAAGATATAACCTCTTTCGGCGTTGTTTCAAAGGTTAGAGGAATAACCAAAGAGAAAAAGGCGGGGCATACGGGAACTCTCGACCCTATGGCAACGGGAGTTTTGCCTGTGCTTTTAGGCGGCGCTACAAGATTTCTTGATTATCTGCCCGAAAGCGACAAGGGGTACCGCGCAGAATTTGTGCTGGGCAAGACCACCGACACTTTGGATATTACGGGAAACGTAACAGGCGAGTATCAGGTGAACGCAGGCGCTGAACAGGTAGAAGAAGCCCTTAACTCTTTTAAAGGCACAATAAGTCAGCTTCCGCCTATGTATTCTGCCGTTTCAGTAAACGGCAAAAGGCTTTACGAGCTGGCGCGACAGGGTGTTGAAGTTGAGCGTCAGGCAAGAGATGTGGAGATAAAAAAACTTGAGCTTGTTGAAAGTGATGACTTAACACACACCTATGCTATTGACGTTTTATGCTCAAAGGGTACATATATAAGAACCCTTATTGACGACATAGGAAGAAAACTTGGCTGCGGCGCTGTTATGACCTCCCTTGTAAGGACATACGCTATGGGATTTTCACTTAAAGACTGCGTAACTGTCGGCGATTTGCAGAAAATGAAAGACAGCGGCACAGACTTTAAAAAAGTTCTTATTCCTATTGAAAAAATGTTTGACTGTTGTGAGAGCGTTTTTGTGTCGCAGGCACAGGCAAGAAGATTTTCAAACGGCGGCGTTCTTTCGGCAGACAGGATTAAGAAAAATTTATCTGAAAAAATTTATAAAGTTTATTCACCCAATCAAGAGTTTTTAGGTTTGGGCGAATACTTAAAAAGCAGTAACGAACTTAAAGTATTAAGACTGCTTACAAGAAAAGATTAAAATATGGAAAATGAAAAGACGAAAAAAAGAATAGCTTTGGCGATAGGCGATTTTGACGGTATGCACCGTGCCCATAAAACTGTTGTCACAGGTGCAGACAACGTTATAATCTATTCCGTTCATAACAAATTTTCCCTTTTACAAAAGAGTATTTTTGAAAAGCGCTATCCCAATACGGTGTTTGCCGACTTTGAGCAAATCAAGGGCATGACAGGCGAGGAATTTGTGGAAAAGGTTATAATAGGCAAATTCGGCGCAGGTATTATTCTTTGCGGTTTTAATTTTGCTTTCGGTAAAAACGCCTCTTGGTCTGCTCTGGATTTGAGAAAGTATCTTGAGGGACGGGACATTTGGGTAAGAATACTTGAGCATCTTGATTTTGACGGCGAGCCTATCTCCTCCACAAGAATAAGAAAAGCTGTTCAGACAGGTAAAATTGAATATGCCAACGAAATGCTGGGGTATAATTTCACTTTTGAAAGCCAAGTTGTTGATGGGGATAAAAGAGGACGCTCAATAGGCTTCCCTACCATAAATCAGCATCTTCCCCAGGGGCTTGTTGTGCCTAAATTCGGGGTGTATGAAAGCAGGTGCTTTGTGGACGGCAAGGCGTATAAATCCTTTACCAATATAGGAATACGCCCCACGTGGCAGGTAGATAAGCCCCTTTGCGAAACTCATTTATTTGATTTCAGCGGCGACCTTTACGGAAAATGTATAAGAATAGAACTTGTCCGTTATATCAGAGAGGAGAGGCTTTTTTCATCGGTTGATGAACTTAAAAGGCAGCTTGATTATGATAAAAGCAGTATTATTTGATTTTGACGAAACTTTGCAGGACAGAACTGCCGCATTTGAAAAGTATATGGATACTTTTGCGGCAGATTTTTTTCCTGATATAGATAAAACTGAATTAGAAAAACGAAAAGAAGATATGCGCGTTACGGGAAACGGCGGATACGTAAACCGAGAAGAGTGGTATCAACAGCTTATTGATATATGGCATTGGGAAAATGCTCCCTCAAAAACAGAGCTTGCAAATCATTATGATACAAAATTCGGCGACCACAACGTGATTTTTCCCAACTCCTTTAAACTTTTGAAAGAGCTTAAAAACAGGGGATACATAGTGGGCGTAATTACAAACGGCCCGTCATATCTTCAAAATCATAAAATGGATACCAGCGGCTTACGTCCTTACTGCGATATTGTTGTTGTCAGCGGCGACGTTGGCGTACATAAGCCTGACCCTGCACTTTTTGTTTATACGGCAGATAAGCTGGGACTTAAGACAAGCGAGTGCGTTTACGTGGGCGACCACCCTGTAAACGATATTCAGGGCGCTTTGGCAGCAGGTATGAAAGCAATCAGAATGAATTTCGGTTGGTTTAAGGACAGGGATTTAAGGGACGATGTTCCTATAATTGACGATATTATCGACGTGCTTAAATACGTTTAGGTTACGTTCGTTCTCCTTTATGTTGCAGTAATGCAAAATATGTGTTATTATGAAATTACAAAACATTGAAAGGGAGAGTAAAATGGAAGAGCAAAACAACAATAACTACGCCCCAAACGGCAACGGTGTTAATAACACACCTGAAAACAGCGGCGTTAATAATGTAAACGGCGCTGAAAATTCAAACGGCGTTTACTATCAGCCAAACGTGCAGCAGGGCGCTTATCAACAGCAATATCCACAGCAGTCAAATCCCCAGCCTAATATGCAGGGCGGATACTATCCACCTAACCCACAGGGGAATTTCCCGCCTCAGCCCAATATGCAAGGCTATTATCAGCAGCCGCCGATGCCTCCTCAGCCGCCTAAAAAGAAAAACAAGGCGATCAAGATAATCGGCATAATTGTTGGGGTAATAGTGCTGATTTTTGTTGCGCTTTTCATATACGGACTTACTCTTGACGAAACAGAATATCTAACGGAAACTGTTCCAAGCAGTCAAAGTGACGATGGCGGTGCTCAAACGCAAGAGGAAACACAGGCTGAACCGTCAAAGGAAATCGTTGCAGGCACATTTGAAAACGGTGTTTATTCAAACGAGTTTGCAGGTTTTAGTTTTACCGTACCTGACGATGACTGGACGTTTTCAACTAACGACCAGATATATGAAATGCTGGAGGGCAGTAACCCTCAAAAAGCTGACGACGGCAGAGTTTATATTGAAACCGAGGCTGAAAAAGCTTATTACGACGCTATGATTTTAAACGGCGTTACAGGAACAAATATACAGGTAATGCTGTCTGAAACAGACAACTTTGCAGGTGTAATAACATCAGAGGATATGTATATTGCAAACGCAACGGCAGGACTTGCAGATTCCACCACTAACGTCAGCGATACATACGATTTGACTATTGCAGGGGAAACATATAAGGCAGTTGACGTTGATTATACTGATTACGGCACGATTCAGACAATTGCCGCAAGAAAAATAGGCGGAGACTTTGTGTGCGTAATTATTACAGTTTATACAGGTCTTGATATGAACGGCTGCGACTACTATACAAATTTATTCAAACCTCTGTAAAAACAAGTTGACAACACCGTGTCAATTTGATATAATACTCAAGCCCTGTAAATTCGGGGTAATCCTTGTCTATGCTGAGTGCATAGGCCAAAAGACCAAAAGGAGGTGCTAAAGAATGGCATTAAAAAACTATGAAATCGTAATGGTTTTCTCTCTTGCAAACGGAGAGGATGCAGTTGAGGCTCTCAAGGTTAAGTTTACAGACCTCATCAGCAAAAATGGCACTCTTGGCGAAGTACAGACATGGGGAAAGCGTAAGCTCGCTTATCCTATTAACTACGAAACCGAGGGTTATTACATGGTTATTGACTTTACCTGCGACGAAACATTCCCAGCAGAGCTTGACCGTGTAATCAACATTACTGACGGCGTTCTTCGTTCACTTATCGTGGCTAAAGGCGAGTAACGGAGGTAGGTTATGATTAATTCCGTTGTATTAATGGGCAGATTAACTTATGAGCCTGAACTCAGAACAACGCCAAACGGTCTTTCAGTAATTCGTTTCCAGATTGCCTGTGACAGAAATTATCAGGCTAAGGGCGAGGAGAGAAAAGCCGATTTTATCGACATTACCGCTTGGCGTCAGACAGCTGAGTTTATTTCACGTTATTTCCACAAGGGTTCAATGATTGCCGTTGAGGGTTCAATCCAGACGGACAATTTTGTTGATAAGGACGGAAATAACAGAAAGTCTGTAACAGTTGTTGCAAACAATGTATCCTTCTGCGGTTCAAAGGCAGAAAGCGGTACAACTGCAAATCCTGCATTCTCACAACCGGCACCAAGCTACGCAAGTGCCGACAATTCGGATTTTGAAGAGATCGTTGATGAAGACGACGACCTACCATTTTAAAGGAGGAAACTATTATGGCATACAATAAAGCCGGCGGCCCTCGCAAGGGACGCAAAAAGGTATGCGCTTTCTGTGTAGAAAAGGTTGACACAATCGACTACAAGGACGTTACAAAGCTTAAGAGATTTGTTTCTGAAAGAGCAAAGATTCTCCCTCGCAGAGTAACAGGTACTTGTGCAAAGCACCAGAGAGAGCTTACAACAGCAATCAAGAGAGCAAGACATTTGGCTCTTCTCCCATACACTGCTGACTAATAAAAAAATCAAGCCGACTGTATTTTTCAGTCGGCATTTTTTTATTTTAATGTCTATTTTTTGTTGCATTGAAATTGATATGGGTATATAATTACAGTGATAAATTAGGTAAAAGACAATAGGAGATTTTAGCTTTGAAAAACTTTATGGACAAAGACTTTCTTCTGGATACCGAAACGGCGAAAAAACTGTTTCACAACTGGGCAGAGGATATGCCTATCTGTGATTATCACTGCCACTTAAGTCCAAAGGAAATTTATGAAAACAAAGCCCCTGAAAATATTTCACAGCTTTGGCTTTCGGGCGATCACTACAAATGGCGTGCAATGCGAAGCTGCGGAGTTGACGAGCGTTACTGCACAGGCGATGCAACAGATAAAGAGAAGTTTGAAAAATTCGGATATGCTCTTCAGTACTGTATCGGCAATCCCCTTTACCACTGGGCTCATATTGAGCTTCAAAGGTATTTCGGTATTGATACTCCCCTTAATGCAAAAACGGCAGGGGATATTTATGAGCGTGCTAACAAAGCTATTAAAGACGGCGATTTCAGACCTCAAAGCCTTATTATGAGGAGTAATGTTAAGGTGGTTTGTACCACCGACGACCCTGTGGACAGTCTTGAATACCACAAACTCCTTAAAAATGTTGAGGGATTTGACTGTCAGGTTTTACCCAGCTTCAGACCTGATAAGGCTCTGAACGCTCACCTTGACGGTTTTGCCGATTATATCAAGGAACTTGGCAAAGCTGCAGGTGTTGAGATTAACAGCTATAAGGATGTTATAAAAGCGCTTTTAATCAGAGCAGATTATTTTGACAGCGTAGGCTGTAAAGTTTCAGACCAGGCGTTTGATTATCCGCCTTATTGCGTTGCTGATGACAGCGAAATTGAAGAGATTTTTGCAAAAGCAATGAGAGGTGAAAGAATAACCCTTCAGGAGTGCGACAAATACAGAACTCCCGTTATTCTCACTCTCGGCGAAAAGTATAACGAGCTTGGCTGGGCAATGGAAATTCATATCGGCGCAATGCGCAACAATAATACTGCCATGTTTGAAAAGTTGGGAGCAGATACAGGCTTTGACTCTGTGGGCGACGCTGAAATTGCCTTGCCTCTTTCACGCTTTCTTGACGCTCTTAATGTTAAGAATAAACTGCCGAAAACTATTTTGTTTAATCTTAACGATAAGGATAATACAGTATTAGGCACAATGCTTGGCAACTTCCAAAGCGCAGACGCTGACAGTAAAATTCAGTTTGGTCCTGCTTGGTGGTTCCTTGACACGATGGATGGCATGACAAATCAGATGAAAACTCTGGGCAATCTTGGCGTTTTGGGTAAATTTGTGGGAATGGAAACAGACTCCCGTTCATTTACATCTTACGGCAGACACGAGTATTTCAGACGAATTATGTGCGCTCTTATCGGCAAATGGGTTGAGGACGGTTGGTATGCCTATGACGAGGAAATTCTTGAGGAAATTGTTAAGGGTATATGCTACAACAATGCTATAAAATATTTTGAATTTTAGTATACGGAGGATATAGAAATGGACTTAAAATTAAGACCTAAAGAGGAATGTATGTTTGACGAAATTTCACTTGGTGAAATTATGTTAAGACTTGACCCGGGTGAGGGAAGAATCAAAACTGCACGTTCATTCAGAGCTTGGGAAGGCGGCGGAGAATATAACGTAGCAAGAGGTTTAAGACGCTGCTTTGGTATGAAAACAGGTGTTGTTACCGCTTTTGCCGACAATGAAATCGGTTATCTCCTTGAGGACCTTATTCTTCAGGGCGGTGTTGACACCTCTCTCATTAAGTGGATGCCTTTTGACGGTATCGGCAGAACAGTAAGAAACGGTATTAACTTTACAGAGCGTGGATTCGGTATCCGCGGCGCTGTGGGTGCTTCTGACCGTGGCCATACTGCTGCGTCAAAGCTTAAGCCGGGCGATATTGACTGGGACTATATTTTTGGTACTCTCGGTGTTCGCTGGCTTCACACAGGCGGTATTTACGCTGCTCTTTCAGAAACATCTGCCGACGTAGTTATCGAGGCTGTTAAAAAGGCTAAGGAGTACGGCACTATTGTTTCTTATGACCTTAACTATCGTCCGTCCCTTTGGAAAGACATCGGCGGTCAGGCAAAGGCTCAGGAGGTAAACAAGGAAATTGCCAAGTATATCGACGTTATGATCGGTAACGAAGAGGACTTTACCGCATCTCTGGGCTTTGAGGTTGAGGGTAACGACGCTGACCTTAAAGAGCTTAATATGGACGGCTATTTCAAAATGATTGAAACTGTTACAAAGGCTTATCCTAATTTCAAGGTTATCGCTACAACATTAAGAACCGTTAAAACTGCCACTATTAATGAGTGGAAAGCAATTTGCTGGGCTGACGGCAAGATTTATCAGTCAATGGAATTTCCTGCTCTTGAGATTATGGATAGAGTTGGCGGCGGCGACAGCTTTGCATCAGGTCTTATCTATGGTCTTATGACTTATCAGGATGCTCAAAAGGCAGTAAATTACGGTGTTGTTCACGGCGCTCTTGCTATGACTACCCCAGGTGATACCTCTATGGCTTCACTTAAAGAGGTTGAGGCAAAGGTAAACGGTGCAGGCGCAAGAGTTCAGAGATAATCAGAATAGGAGATAATAATTATGGCTAATAAAATTGAAACACTGGCAAAAATTCAGGAGGTCGGTATTGTAGCAGTAGTTCGTGCCACCTCAATTGAACAGGCTGAAAAAATTACAGACGCTTGTATTGCAGGCGGCGTTGCAGCTATTGAGCTTACATTCACCGTTCCTCACGCTGATAAGCTTATTGAGGCTATGAAAGCTAAGTACAACAGCGGTGAAATCATCATCGGCGCAGGTACTGTTATGGACGCTGCCACTGCACGTATTGCAATTCTTGCTGGTGCAGAGTATATCGTTTCACCTTATTTTGACGAGGAAACTGTAAGAACCTGTAACCGTTACGGCGTTCCTTCAATGCCGGGTATCTACACTCCTACCGAGGCGGTTCACGCTATGGAGTGCGGCGCAGACGTTCTTAAAGTATTCCCGGGTGATATAGCAGGCCCTGCATTTATTAAGGATATTCACGGCCCTATTCCAAACGCAGTTATGATGCCTTCAGGCGGCGTTGACGTTGACAATGTTAAGGACTGGATTAAGGCAGGTGCTATCGCTTGCGGCGCAGGCTCATCACTTATCGCAGGCGCTAAAACAGGCGATTATGATAAGATTACAGAAACAGGCAAACTCTTTGTTCAGAGAATTAAAGAAGCCCGTGAGGAAATGAAAAAATAAATAAAATTGTAAAGTAAAAGAACCTGTCATTATGACAGGTTCTTTTTTGTTATACGTTTATGCGCTTTTCTTATTGTTTTTTCTTCTTAAGAACAGCAAAGAAAAGATGATTATTACAGGAAAGATAATTGAAAAAATCAGTCCCTTTTTCAAATCTCCCCCAAAAGCGTCAGTTATCCAGCCGATAATCGTCGGCCCCGAGGTACAGCCTATATCTCCCGCTACGGCAAGAAATGCAAACATTGCCATTGTGGCGTTCGGTATAACCTTTGTGGTAAAACTGATTGTAGCAGGCCACATTGCAGATACTGCAAGACCGCATAAAGCGCACCCTGCAAGAGAAATAACGGGACTTTGTATTAAACAGGCAAGCATATATGATGCAATGCACCCAACTGCCGATACTATAAGATAATCCTCGATTCTTACCTTTTTGCTGATGGCAGAGAAAATTATTCGTCCCGTTCCCATCAGTACGGCAAATGCCATAGGACCTGCCAAATCGCCTACTGTTTTGGAAACGTTTAATCCCGTTTCTGCAAAGGCGGACGCCCACTGACTCATTGCAAGCTCGCTGGCGCCTGCACAAATCATTAAAATAACGGCGACAATGAAAATTTTATTTTTGAAAAGCTCTTTTGTGTGTACCCTTTCCTCTTTGTTTTGGTCGCCCTTTAGTTTTGTTATAGGTACAAAGACAAGGAATGCGCCGTTGAGCAGCGCAAAAACTGCCCATGCAAATGCGAGATAGCGCCAGTTTTCTCTTGAAAATACGGCAAAATAAAGAGTAGAAAGTCCTATTACACCCACAGTTCCCCAGCAGTAAAAGGAGTGGAGAAGGCTCATGGCTCCCGCCTTGTTTTCAGTAGGACAGGACTCCACAACAGGAGATACCAGCACTTCCAACAGTCCGCTTCCCGCAGAGTAGATTATTACGGGAATCAAAATTGCCAAAAAGCTTTTTTCCATAACGTAAGGCAAAACGCCTAAAAGGAAAAATCCTGTGCCTGACAGCAGGTGCGCCAGAACAAGACACTTTTTGTATCCGATTTTTTCAGCATATTTTGCCGAAATTAAATCAACAACAATCTGGGTAAAAAACGTTACCGTGACTATAGTGGTAAGCTGTGGCATTGAAATATTAAATTCGTTTCTCCAGCCTACAAAAAGAAGGGGAGCAAAGTTACATACAACCGCCTGAACCATATAGGCAATGAAACAACCTATAATGGTATGTTTATAATTTAATTTTTTCATAGCGAAAATATATTACTATAATCTAATTGCAATTTCAAGCAAAAATGTATATTTTTTATTATTCGGTCAATAATGCTTTTGAGGTGTTTTATATGGCAACAAAAGATAAACCGAATAACAAAAACTTAAGAGCATTGTTTTCAGTAATATGCCTGTGCATTATTGCGCTGGGTCTTATAGTATATTTTTCAACACAAAGCGCAGATAATACCCAGGTAAATGAAGCAACCACGGTTAAAGAAACTCAGTCAACAACTGAAGAACTTACTACCGAGGTTCAAAAGCAGGTTACGGTAAAAGAAACCGAAACCGAGAAAAAAGAAACTACTACCAAGGCGGATAAGGAAACAACAACTGAAAAACCTACTATGGAGCAGGGAGACACAAACACTCCGTATAAGTCTTTTTACAAGTATCCTTGTTCTGAAACTGTTTTAAACGGTTATACAGAAGAACTTGTGAAAAACGATACAATGGGTGACTACCGTTCTCACCCGGCAGTAGATTTTAAGTGCGATAAGGGCGCAAAGATACAGTCAGTTAACGACGGACTTGTACTTTCTGTTACAGATGATAATCTTTTGGGAAAGGTAGTAGAAATTGACCACGGCGGCAAAATGGTGGCAAAATACTGCGGACTTGAAACGGTAAACGTTTCAGCAGGAGATTATGTTACTATGGGACAGGCAATAGGCACATTAGGCGTTGTCCCCTTTGAGTCAAACAGCGACAGTCACCTTCATTTTGAGGTTACGGTAGACGGTAAAAGCGTTAATCCCCTTGACGCAATGGGCAAAACAGAATAAAAAATAAGCGGTGCATTTTGCATCGCTTATTTTTTGTTAAGAAACGGTGGCGGCTACTCCAATGACAAAAACAAAGTATAATATAAAAAGCAATATCATCAAAACAAATCTGACAATAGGTATTATAATTCCCCATTTGTTAAGATTTTTAGCCTCATTATACTTGCTGGTCTGAAGATAATTCATATTAAAGTTAATGTCTTTTAATTTTTCCATACCAACGATGCCTAAAATTAATCCTACTATAGAGCTTACAAGCAAACCGAGAATTATTGCAAGTATGCCTAAAGTCCTGCCGTCTTCTATTTTTTTGTCAATTTCGGCAGATTGGTAATTGTTGCAAACATCAAAATTACTCGGCTGATTGGCATACGGGTTTTGATAAGCGTTATTGCTGTATCCGTTCCAATTTGTATTTTTTTCAACAGCCGCACCGCAGCCGTCACAGTAGTAGCAGTTGTCGTCAATTAATTTACCACAGTTTTTACAGTACATATTTCTCCCTCTTTTCTATGACATACCATCCATTAAAAATACGATTGCAAAAAATCCTGCTATAACGTAAGCAAAATAGGCAAATCGTAAAAAGGATATGATAAATCCACAGGCATTTAAAAATTTTATAGTTTTAACATCCTTTAAGTTATTCATTTTATATTTATATGGGATTTTGCTAAGCTTTTTACTGCTTAAAATAGAAAAAACCATTCCTACAATACCGCTTATCATAATTCCTAAAACGATTGAAAGAAACGAAAATTTTTCGGCATTTTCAATCAGCCTGTCATTTTCAGCGTCAAATGTATTGACTGAATTAGGATTAAAACAGTAGGTATTTTGTTTGTCGTATGCATTCCAATGTACTTCTTTTTCAGTAGGTGATTTGCAATTACCGCAGTAATAACACCTGTCATCAACAAAAGCGCCGCAGTTTTTGCAATACATAATACCCCTCTTTTCTATTGCTAAATTTATAATATCAAAGCAGCGGTTATTCGTCAATATTGAATAATTAGGATTTAAAATATTTATTTTTGCATTTTGTGCCTGTTTTATGCGCCGAATATGAATAAAAACGCTCTGCACTGACCATTAGTGTAGGGCGTTTTTGCTCTGCATAAAAATATCGGTTTGGAGATGATGGATTGCCAAGAAGAAAAAAGATTACTCAAAAAGACGTTACGGAAGGTTTCAGGCGCCTTGCCTTTGGAGAAATACAGGATGCAGTAACGCTTCTTTTTGAAACTGAAGACGAAATACTTAAAAATCTGCCCAATCTTGATCTTTTTAATGTCAGCGAAATTAAAAGAGTTAAGGGCGGAGGAATGGAAATTAAATTTTTTGACAGGCTCAAGGCTCTGGAAAAGCTGGGAAACGCAGTGGCTGACAACGGCAAACAGACTGCTGTTTCCTTTTACGAGGCGCTGGAGAAAAGTGCGTCTGCTTCAAGTCAGAGCAGTGAGGATGATGCTTATGACTAAATTCGTGCCCTTTTCAAAAAAACAGCTTAAGGTTTTGAACTGGTGGTGCAAAAACAGCGCTCATTGTGATAAAAACGGGATTATCTGCGACGGCGCTGTAAGAAGCGGAAAAACACTTTGTATGAGCATCTCTTTTATATGCTGGTCGTTTTATGCTTTCAGCAACACATCTTTTGCTTTATGCGGAAAAACGATTTCCTCATTAAGACGAAATGTGATTACACCCCTTTTGCCTGTTTTAAACGATTTGGGTTTTTCCTGCGATTTTAAAATAAGCAGAAACTATCTTGAAATTTCAAAAGGCGGACAGACGAATAAGTTTTTTCTATTCGGAGGAAGAGACGAATCTTCTGCCTCACTTATTCAGGGTATGACATTAGGCGGCGTTATGCTTGACGAGGTAGCTCTTATGCCACGCTCTTTTGTGGAACAGGCGATTGCCCGATGTTCCCTTGAAAACGCCAAGTATTTCTTTAACTGCAATCCCGAGCATCCTTATCACTGGTTTTATGTTGAGTGGATAAAAAAGCATAAGGAGAAAAATGTACTTTACCTGCATTTTTCAATGGAGGATAACCCCTCCCTTTCAGAAACAGTGAAAAACCGATACAAAAGCCTTTATTCAGGTGCTTTTTATGAGCGCTTTGTGGAGGGCAGGTGGGTGACGGCAGACGGACTTGTTTATCCTATGTTCGACGCCAACCGACACATAAGAAAATATGAGGGCACGTTTAAACGCTTTTATATGTCCTGCGACTACGGCACAGTAAATCCCTTTTCTTTGGGCGTTTGGGGAGAGGGCACAGACGGTTGGTACAGAATTGACGAGTACTACCACTCAAGCCGAGACAAAGGCGTTCAGCTTACAGACGAAGAATATTATCAGGCTCTTGTTAAGCTGGCACAGGGCAGAAAAATAGAGGCGGTTATAATCGACCCTTCCGCAGCGTCCTTTATTCAAACAGTGCGCCGTCACGGAAAGTACCGTGTTGTTAAGGCGGACAATAATGTTTCGACAGGTATTAACCGAGTTTGTCAGGCGCTGAAAAACGATGAAATATACTTTTATCCCTGCTGTGCTGATATTATCAGAGAGTTTTCTGTTTATCGCTGGGATAACAGTATAAAAAAGGACGCTGTAAAAAAAGAAAACGATCACGCAATGGACGATATGCGCTATTTTGTTTCAACTGTTATGCAGGAAAAACAAGACGGCGCAGGCTTTGCATCCGTTGCAATAGAAAGGAATTGAGGATTTGGGCTTACTAAATCTTAAAAAGAAAAAAGGCAGTGAATTAACTGCCACATCGGTTCAAACCTCCTCAGGCAGTAAACACCCATATTATCAGCTTGCGTCTTATATGCCTATGAATTTAGATACGAGAGTTTATCTGCAGTTAAGACAGGCAGTTCCGATTATTGATGCTGCTTTGAATAAAATTGTACGGCTTACAGAGGGCTTTCATTTTGAAACAGGCAGTGAAAAAACGGACAGACAGATAAGCGATTATTTTGAAAGTATAAATGTAGGCGGAAATCAGCAGGGACTCTCGGCTTTCGTATCAAACTACCTTAATCAGCTTCTTACTTTCGGAACAGCGATAGGAGAGATAGTTTTGGGTAAAAGCGGTATTTACGCTCTATATAACAGTGATTTATCTGAAATTGAGCTTAAAAGAGCGGCAAACGGTATTGACGTTGATTTTTATAACTCCAACAAGCCTATTGCAAATCCGTCGCTTATTTTGTATTCCGTATTAAATCCGAAGCCTAACGATTTGTGCGGCACAAGTATCTTGCAGGGTCTGCCTTTTGTAAGTGATATTCTTATGAAAATTTATAATACCATAGGCAGCAACTGGGAACACGCAGGAAATGTAAGGTATGCCGTTACCTGCAAGACTGACGGCGACATGGCTGACAGTCAGACAGCAAAACAGCGTGCCGAAAATATTGCACAGGCGTGGAAAGAGGCAATGGACAGCAGCTCGGTTAAGGATTTTGTTGCTGTGGGTGACGTGAGCGTTCAGGTAATAGGCGCAGATAATGTGTGCCTTGACAGCGAAATTCCCGTTCGTCAGCTTTTGGAACAGATTGTTGCAAAACTGGGAATACCGCCGTTTATGCTTGGACTCAGCTGGTCGTCTACCGAGCGTATGAGTACTCAACAGGCGGATATTCTTACCACCGAACTGGAATCTTACCGCAGAGTGCTTACTCCCGTAATTTCAAAGATAGGCAATTTGTACTTGTCTCTTAACGGTATTAACAGCAGGGTAAAGGTAGTGTGGGATGACATTACTCTTCAGGATCAGTGCGACAGCGCACAGGCAAGACTTTATCTTGCTCAGGCTAAAAAAATAGAAAAGGAGATTTGATATGCAGGAGGGCTTTATTGAAAAAAGTTTTGTTCTTGAAGACGGGGATTTAGAAAAAATCAATCAATTTACAAGAACAGAATTTAAGTCAGACGAGCTTTATGCCTTCAGCGTGATTCTCTGTGATAACAATATTGACAGAGATTACGAAAAGTTTTCCGTCGAGTCGCTCTATCAGCTTTGCGACAAATTTTTGGGCAAAACGGGTATATGCGACCACTCAATGAAATCCGCCGACCAAAAAGCAAGAATTTTTCACACGTGGGTTGAAAAGGTTAACGGCAGAAAAACTCAGGACGGCGAGGACCTTTATCAGCTTAAGGCTAAAGCTTATATGGTTAAAACCGACGAAAATATGCCCCTTATTAAAGAAATTGAAGCAGGAATAAAGAAAGAAGTGTCTGTATCCTGCTCAATGAAAAAAAGTATTTGTTCCATATGCTCTAATGACAAGCGCAGCACTTACTGTGAGCATATTAACGGCAAAAGCTATGACGGCAAGCTGGCGTATTCTGTTTTAAGCGACGTCAGCGATGCTTATGAATTCAGCTTTGTTGCTGTTCCTGCACAGCGTGAGGCAGGGGTGACAAAGTCTTTTAACGGATTAAAGGATGATGATAATATGATGAAAAACGTAATTGATACGCTGAAAAGCTGCAGCGACGGCATTACTCTTTCAAAGGCGCAGGCGGCTGAAATTGCCGACCATATTTCTGCTCTTGAGGAAGAGGCAAAGCTGGGCAGAGATTACAAAAAGAGTCTTATCGCCGAGGTTGTGGGACTTTGTTCAAAGGCATTGCCGCAGATGGATATTAATATTTTTGGCAGTGTGGCACAGGTTATGACAACCAAGGAGCTTTTGGGATTTAAAACGGCGTTTTTAAAGTCAAAAGACCAAGAATCTTTTCTTCCCCAGCTTACACCCCAGACAGCTAAAAAAGCAAAAAATGACCAGTTTAAATTATAATAGGAGGAAATTAAATTATGGCATTTGATAACATTAGACTTGAAAAAGGACTTTATACAACAGGCAAGTCATTCACACAGGCTCTTGAAGAGCTTGACCCTTCTGAAAACTATGTGGGCACTTCTCTTGAGGGCCTTGACGCTTACGAAAGACAGCTCAAAAGATTTGACATTAAGGTTTCAGGCGTAAATTCAGACCCGGTTGCAAAATTCTTTGCTACAACCGATTCAGCCGCACTTTTCCCGGAATACGTTTCACGTGCGGTACATCTGGGAATTGAAAACGGCTATTCAGCTAACGATATTGTTGCCACAACCACACAGATTGACAGCCTTGATTACAGATCAATCTTCTGTGAGGATATGGATTTCACTCTTCAAGAGGTGGAAGAGGGTGCAACACTTCCCGAGCTTACAATTTCTCTTAACGATAAGCTTACAGAGCTTAAAAAGCACGGCAGAATGCTTGTTGCATCATACGAGGCTATCAAGTATCAGAAACTTGACCTTTTCACAACTATGCTTAAGAAAATAGGCGACAGCATTGCCGCCAGCGAATTTGAGCAGGCAGTTGTAGCCATTTCAAAAAGCGATTTGCCAATTCAGAATTTTGAAATGCAGGGAGACGCTATTACCTATAATCAGTTAATTCAGTTCTGGGCAAGCTTTTTGCCATACAAGCTTAATACTGTTGTGGCAAGTAAGACTATGCTCACAAATATTTTGTGTATCCCTGAAATAAGCGATTCCTTAAAAGGTAACGAGCTTATTTCTTCAGGAAATCTCATCAGCCCCCTTGGTATCAATTTCTTCTGTTACGGCAGAGATGAGGATAACGTTATGGTGGGTATTGACAAGAATTACGCTCTCGAAAAAGTACAGGCAGGCGGAATAATCACAGAATTTGACAAGCTGATTGACCGTCAGCTTGAAAGAGCAACAATTTCTACGATTGTTGGCTTCTCTGTTTTGTATGAAGATGCAATTAAGACAGTAATTATGGGCGGCAACTAAAGGAGATTAGTTATGACGGATTACAGCTTAGTTAAAGAACAGCTTAAAAGTCTTTTACAATGCGATGACAGTCAGGTTGAAGAGTATGAAACCTATATCAGCAATGCTGTATCCTGTATTGAGCCTTTGCTGAAAAAACCAGAGGATGAAAACGACGGCAGAGTGGTTTTCCTTTGTGCTGCAAAGGCATATTATCAAATTAATATGACAAATTCTTCAAACGACGGCGTTACCTCATTTAAAGCAGGTGACGTGTCGTTTGAAAGGGACATTTCGGCATTGCCAAATGCAAAGGAACTTTATAAAACAGCGCTTAACGACTGTGCAACCGTACTCAACACAGACGTCTTTGTTTTTAGGACGGTGTGATATGAAAAATGAAATATTGATAAAGTCACAGCTTGATAAAATAGGCAGTCAGGTATATTTGTGCGACGGGGATTGGACATCAATGGCTTTTAATGCCTGTATATCTCATCTTTGGCGTAAGAAAAGTACGGATTTTGAACCGGATTTTACTGAATTGGGTGAAATTTCAAAAGATTATTATCTTTACATAGGTCCGTATAGTCATAATATCTGCGATTTATCCGACAGTGCAACTCTTTTGTGGGATGGTGAAGTATTTGTTTTTAAGTGCAGGGACAAAGTAGTTTTTGGCGGTAAAGTTGTTTATTATACCGGAATTCTGAGAAAGCTGAAGGGAGAGAACAGTCTTGATTATTGATAAAATATTAGATGAAATAAAAGAGAAAATCTCAAAAAGCAGTCTTTTTCAAGGCGTCAAGATTATTATGGCGTATGAAAATAAAATAAAGCCTGTTCGTCTTGCCAATCCGGTTATTGCTTTAGGAATTGACAGCGTTGAGCTTTCCTCAGACAGTATTGATGAAAACGGCAGAAGCGGAGAAATAAAAATTTTTGCTGATATATTTGTTCCCGTAGATAACGATGCCATGAATGCACAGGAAATTTTCATTAATATTTGCAAAATTTTGTCTTGTTACAATGTTTTGTCTGTCACAGCTGGCAGGATGACTTATGAAAGTCAAACACAGGCGTATCTTTTGGCTACAAGTGTGTGCTTTAAGGATATGTTGGATTTCGGAGGTGCTTAAATGAACGAAGAAATTAATCGTGCAGAGGAAATCAGCGAGGTGCTGAGACTTGAACAAAAACGATATGATAAGACGTCGGGGGTAATGTAAGTGAAAATGAAATTTAAAAATTTTGAATTTCCTGCAAACCCCGGAGTTATCAAAGCCGGAATAACGTCTAACTGCCATTCCGGAGCACAGCCGGGAAAAAACAGCGTTGTTGAAAACGTCAGTATAAATCCTGCCACTGTGGAGGGAAGCGGGGAGTTTTACGGCGACGACGGACTGGAAGCTTGCACAAGATTGCAAAAAATGCTTCGTGAAAAGACGTCGGGGTGGCTTTTTGCACCCTGTATTGTTCCCATAAAAGCGTTCCTTACTGATTTTGAATGGCAGCAAAGCTCAAAAAGCAAGTCTTATTCATACGGCTTTAAATTTGTGGAGGACTGTACCCAAAAGTCAGAAACGGAGAATCTTTCGTTTGTGTATGCTTCCGAAGGACAGAATGCTTTTGATATTGCTTTTGAAAACGGCGTGAGTGTTGACGATATAATGACGTTAAATGATTTGATAACGCCTTTTGACATAGAAGAAAACGACAGGGTGGTATTAAGATGAAAATAAGCATTTTTACCATTGATAACAAAGAATACAGCAATCTTGAACTTTGTGAGATAAATTTTACCCAAACTGCAAAAGTAGCTTGCGACAGTTTGTGTTTCTATTTCAAAAGCAATGTTTTTATTGAAGAAATTGACAGGGTTGCCGCCTTTGACGGCGGTAACCTTGTGTTTAGCGGAATATGTGACTGCCAAAAAAGAATAGAAACCCAAAACGGCTTTGAAAATTACATTTATGCCCGCTCGTCGGCTGCTGTTCTTGTGGACAATGAGGCTTTGCCGTTTACATATAATTGTCCTACTGCGGCACAGCTTTGGTATTCTTTGGCAAAAGATAAGGGCTTTAAAAACTGCCTTCCCCAAGTTGTCAGTACCGATAAATATGAGGTTACAAAAGGCAACTCCTGTTTTGCGGCAATAAGACAGTTTGTTGAGCTGAAAACGGGCAAAGTTATGTATGTAACTCCTGAAAATGAGCTTAAATGCTTTGAAAAAAGCAGTGACATAAAAAGCCTTAATGATTATAAAGTATTGTCTTGCACCGCAACAGTAAACAGAAGCGAGCCTGTTTCAAGGCTGTGTGTAAAAAAGTTAAGTTCAGATACGGACTACAAGCTTAATATGAAGGCTCTTGTAAGCGATGAAATAGGTATTGACAGGGTTCAGTATCTTAATTTACAGTCTCTGCCCCAATGGCAAAGAGAAAACGGCGCCGTAAACAAGCTTAAATCATATTTTGAGGATTATAAAATTCTTGAAATAAAGGTAAGCGGTTTTGTAAGCGACAGCCTTTATCAGCGCTTTTCGTATAAATCGGCAGGAGGTCAGTATGACGATTATATTCTTACGGAAAAAAAGTATACTCTTGACAAAAACGGCGAAGTAACAAGACTTACGCTGAAAAAAGAAATTGATATAAAGGAGATAACTTATGTGGATTAGCAGACAGCTTGCACAGGAAAAACAGGAAACTCCCCCTATTCAAACGGCAAAAGTAACACTGAATAATACAGGTGAGGATAACGGCGTTTCTGCAGGCAGCGAGAGAGGCGTAAAGCTGTGCTCCCCTTACGGCTACTGCTTTTCTCTACCTGCCGGTGAAAGTCTTATTCTTACTCACTGCGACGCACAGCAAACGGCAATAGGCGTTACAATGGCGGCTAAGGGACTGAAAACAGGGGAGATAAAAATCACATCTGAATCCGGAGGATATATTTATCTTAAAAACGACGGCAGCGTTATTATTAACGGGCTTGAGATTAACAGGGACGGGGTGATAGTAAGTGACAGATAAAAGTATCAGTACAGATAATATTCTTAAAAACTGCGTTGCGGCAATAAAATGCCCAAGAGGCAAATATTATCCCGATAAAAATTTTGGCTCTCAAATTCTTGAAAACGTCAGTCACTCCACAGCGCCTGAGCTTTTGGCATACGCAAGACAGGCGGTAAACGACATTGACGGAGTATACGTCAAAAATGTTCAGATAAACGGCGCTCAAGCAATTTTTACTTTACTTATTAATGACCAGCAAAGGCAGGTGAAAATTACTTTATGAATTTGACTTTTAATGACCTTGTAACTCAAATGAAAAACAGTTATTTTTCTGTTACGGGTGAAACTCTTTTGGAAGACAGCGAAACAGCCAAAAGACTTGAGGCGGTAGCCAGCGAGCTTTATTCATTGTCTTGTTACGGCGACTATATTTTTAAACAAGCGTTTGTTCAAACGGCAACGGGGAAATATCTTGACTACCACGCCCAACTCAGAGGAGTAACAAGAAAAACAGCTTCATCATCAGCAGGAGAGGTGACTTTTTCCGTAATAGAACCGCTTGAGGAAGATATTATCATACCTAAAGGCACTGTTTGCTCCGTATATGCAAAGCCTTATCTTCAATTTGCTACGGACAGCGAGACGGTTTTAGAGGCAGGAAGTCTAAATGTAACTGCCGCGGTGACGGCACTCGGAGAAGGAGAAGAATACAATGTAGAAGCAAATCAGGTTACGGTTATGGTAAACGCACCTACGAGTATATACAGTGTGGTAAACAGTCAAGAGTTTACAGGAGGTTGCAACGAGGAAAGCGATGCTTCTCTGCGAATAAGAATATTAAATCACTATGCAATGCCGGCAAACGGCGTAAGTTGTCAGTCGGTGGAAAATGTGATTATGAATCTTGAGTATATAGTTGACTGTAATGTGTTTTTATCCCAAACATCAGGAAAAATAACTGTTATTGTCAAAACAAAGACAGGAGAACTCGAACCGAGACAAAAATATGAAATTCAGGACGCCTTGGGTTTTGCAGAACTTGTGGGAGCCTCTGTGGAGGTAGTTGTATGCGGCGAAGAAGACTTCACTGTTGTAGTTGAAGCAAATGTTCGTTACGGCTTTGATAAAACAGAAATAGAAAATCAAATTTCACAGGCGGTAAACGAAGTGTGTTCTGCACTTAAAATCGGTGAGCCTCTTTCACTGAACACAATTTCAAAGCAGCTGATCAAAATTGACGGTATAAGTATATTTAACGTGTATTCCAATCAGGCGCTGGGTGAGGTTGTGAATTGTTCGGGTGAAAACTGCCTTCATTTAAGTGATTTGGTGGTGAACTGTTTTGATGAATGATTATAAAAACAGACTTTCCTCTCTTTTTGAAATGCTTGGAGCTGATTTGAGCGAAAACTCTGTTGACAGCGCTGAACTTGCAGCATACGAAAAAGGGATAGAGTGCGTTTTAAATTCTTTTTCCCAAGCCGTAAAAGAAATGAATGTTTATGAGGCTTCCTCTATCGGACTGTCCCTTTTTTGCGAAATGACAGGGGTGGACAGCACTCTTGAGGAAGAGGAAAAAAGAAATCAGGTAATCAAAAGGCTGTCGCAGGTATACGGCGATTATAAGCTTAATGATATATATTATGCTCTTGCAGACATTTCTCCTGAACTTACAGCATTAACAGGCAGATTTGAAATGACTTTTAATCTAAACCGTTTTGACACGGACTTTGATTTAAAAAAGCTTTCAAAGGTTATAAATGAAATGATTCCGCCCTGTACTGCAACGGGCTTTTTGGGAGACGGTGCAACTTTTGACAGATGGGACGCAACAGCGTTTCTTTTTCAGGACTACGACAATATAGATTTGCCTTTTGATTTGCTTGAGCAAATGACATAAAGAAAGGAATAGATATGAGCAGTACAAACAAAACTGAAAACTTAAAGCTCAACAGCTGGATAGGATCGGATAAACCTAAACGCACCGATTTTAACTATGACAATGAGGTGCTCGATAAGGTGATTACCGAGCATAAGGAAGATGCTGTTTCCCATGTAAACAGCGAGGAAAGATTTAGATGGGATAACGTTATGCACGAAGGGACATATTTCGGTGACGGTCAGCTTGAACGAAAAATAGATACTGAATGTCCTTTCCCTGCAAGATTCGGTATAATATTTGCAAATAACAGACCGCCGTCAATAGCAAGATTTTCCACACCTCAGCAGTCAAATTATTTTGGATTTTTCAGCCTGTTGGCATGTACGTCGGGCATTGAGTTTTCTGACGATATGGTAACTCTTACTGTTCGCCAGACGTCTATGCCTGTAATTGAAAAAGAATATATGAATTTCAATGAAAGCGGAATTACATATCACTATGTAATGTTTAGATAAAAAAAGCTCTTCAGGTTAAATCCTGAGGAGCTTTTTTAATTAAAAATCTTTGACTTTGAACAATCAATATAATATAATATTTACGCACTGTATCCGTGACAAAAATAACTTTGTCGAATCTTGGCGTTTTGTGTTTTCGCCAAGGTTTAGGAATAGTAGCAGAAAGGAAAATTTAATATGAAACAAAACACACAGAAAATGGTTGCTATGGGACTTTTGACGGCAATCGTAGTAATCCTGCAGTTTGTAAGTATGAATATCAGAACTGCAACTTTTTCAATCACCCTTTCACTTGTGCCAATGGTAGTAGGCGCTGCACTGTATGGCAAGTGGTCGGGAGCGTGGCTGGGAGGAGTTTTCGGCTTGACCGTTCTTCTTACCGGAGACGCAAATCTATTTCTTGCAATTAACCCTGTGGGAACTGTAATAACAGTTATGGTAAAGGGTATTCTTGCAGGCTTTGCAGTAGGTCTTGTTTATGAACTGCTGAAAAAGAAAAACGATACTGTTGCCACTTACGTATCAGGTGTCGTTGCCCCTATTGTAAATACGGGCATATTTGTTGCGGGATGTTATCTTTTCTTTTTTGATTTTATCAAGGAAAGCGCAGCAGGTCAAAATACGTTTAAATTTGTAATTATGAGTTTTGTAGGATTTAATTTTCTTATAGAACTTGCAGTTAATCTTGTTTTGTCTCCTACTATCGTTAAGATTGTTAAGATAGTAAGAAAGGAAAATAAATGATTTTAGTTGTTGACGTTGGCAATACTAACATCGTTTTCGGTGTTATTAACGGTGAAGATCTTGTTTATTCGGGACGTATCGCCACAAACATTTATGAAACTGACGACGATATGGCAATGAGGCTTTACTCCTTTTTGCAAATAAACAAAATAGAAAATATTGAAGGCGCAATTATCTCCAGCGTTGTGCCTGCCCTTAATCGTTCGCTTGTAAAAGCGATTAAGCGTGTAACGGGAATTGAGGCTATGCTGATAGGTCCGGGAATTAAAACGGGACTTAATATTAAAATTGACAATCCTGCCGAACTGGGAGCGGATTTGGTAGTGGGCGCCGTTGCGTCTATTGCAAAATATCCCTGTCCGCAGATTATATGTGACTTGGGAACAGCCACAACTGTTTCTGTGATTGACAAGAACAAGTCTTATATCGGCGGGGCAGTGCTTTGCGGAGTAAAAACCGCAATCAATGCTATTTCGCAGGGAACGGCACAGCTTCCTCAAATTGATATTTCTGCACCGGAAAAGGTTATTGGTTCAAACACTATTGACTGTATGAAAAGCGGCGCAGTGTTTGGTAATGCCGCAATGATAGACGGCCTTGTGAGCAGAATCGAAGAGGAGTTAGGTTCAAAGGCAACTGTTATAGTAACAGGCGGTTTGGGAAAAACAATATCAAAAGAGTGTAAGTGTGAAACGATTTACGACGAAAACCTTCTTCTTGACGGACTTCGTATTATTTATGAAAAGAATAAAAATTTGAGGAGATAATTATGGCAGTATTCAGAGGCTTTAGGGCTTATCGTCCCTGCAGTGAGTTACAGGGTCTTATTCCCGCCTTGCCTTATGATGTTATGAGCAGCGCAGAGGCAAGGGAAATGGTAAAGGGTAATCCCTATTCCTTTCTCCATATTGACAGGGCGGAGATTGATTTGCCTGTGGGAACTAACTCTTATGATGACGCCGTTTATGAAAAAGCCAAGTCAAATCTTCTTAACCTTGAGAAAAGCGGGGCTCTTGTTCAGGACAGTGAGCCTTGTTTTTACGTTTACAGACAGGTTATGAACGGCAGAAGTCAAACAGGAATTGCGGGATGCGCGTCTATTGACGACTATACAAATAACGTAATAAAGAAACACGAGCATACTCTTGCAAAAAAAGAGGTAGACCGTATTAAACACGTGGAGGCTTGCAATGCCAATACAGGCCCTATTTTTCTCACTTACAGAAACAGGGATGAAATAAACCGTCTTGTTGACAAGTGGACGCAGGAACATTCTCCTGTTTATGATTTTGTTTCAGACGGAGTAAAACAGACTGTTTGGATAATTGATGACCATAAGATTGTAGAGTCTTTGTCAGAAATGTTTAAATCTGTGGAGTCAATGTATATTGCTGACGGGCATCACAGATGTGCGTCTGCCGTAAAAGTAGGACAGGAATACAGAAAAAAATATCCGTCTTATGACGGAAACGAAGAGTTTAATTTTTTCCTTGCTATTGCTTTTCCCGATAATCAGCTGGAAATAATGGACTACAACAGAGTCTGCCGAGATTATAACGGTTACACTCTTGATGAACTTCTTAAACAAATTGAAAAGAATTTTGTTGTTACAAAGCGACAGGAAAGATTTAAGCCTGAAAAAAGGCATACGTTTGGTATGTATACTCAGGGCTGTTGGTATGAGCTTAAAGCAAAGGATCATATTATTAATGACTGTGACACCGTAAAATGTCTTGACGTTTCCATTATTCAAGATTACCTTTTTGCACCTGTTCTAAATATTACCAATCCGAAAAATGATGACAGAATTGACTTTATCGGCGGTATCAGAGGGCTTGAGGAGCTGGAAAGAAGAGCAGATTCAGATATGAAGATTGCTTTTGCCATGTATCCCACTACGGTAGAAGAGCTTATGAGAATTGCAGACGAGGGGCTTATTATGCCTCCTAAATCTACCTGGTTCGAGCCAAAACTTTTGTCAGGACTGTTTATTCATCATCTTACTTAAAGCAGTTGCAATAAACGCTTTAATGTGTTAAAATAACTTATATTGTTTTTGGAGGGGTACAAAATGAAAATTGCCAAGGAATATTCCCCCAATATTGATATTGAAAAAAATACTCAATATGCAGTTAAGGGAATTACAAAAATTGTTAAAAAGATAGGTCCTCGTAAGCCCGGTTCACCTGAGGAGCATCGTGCTCAGCAGTGGATGGAAAAGGATATGAAGAACTATTGCAATAAAACGGAGATTGAGGAGTTTACTCTTCACAGACAGGGATTTATGGGCTTTATTCCGTTTACGGTAGCCTGCGGCGTTGCGTCGGTTTTTGTCAACTGGTTTGCGTCACCGATTTGGGCTGTTGTTCTTTGTGTTTTAGCCTTCATTCCTCTTCTTTTTGAATTTCTTATGTATAAGCAGTTTGACGATTTCCTTTTCCCAAAGCAAACGTCACACAATATGATTGCTACAAGAAGTCCTAAGGGCGAGGTTAAGCAGAGAGTAGTTATGGTTGCTCACAGCGACAGTCAGTTTGAGTGGAAACTCAACTATCTTATGGGCGGACTTCAGGCAAAACTTTTCTGTGAAATTCCCGCTGTTGTAGGTCTTATTGTTCAAACTGTTTTTGCCGTTGTTTGCGCTATCGTGGCAAAGGGCGGAGCCGCAATGGATATCGAGAAAGCAAGATGGTTTTTCATTCTGTTTTTCGTTGTGTCCTGCGTTTTCATTCCTTTTGAAATTTCATTTATTTTCTTCCAAAGCTGGAACAAGTCGGTTCCCGGTGCGTCTGACAACCTTTCAGGATGTTACACAGGAATGGCAACCGTAAAGGCTCTTGCAGAGGCAGGAATTCAGTTTGAAAACACAGAGGTTGTAATGATTTGTTCAGGTTCTGAAGAGGCAGGTCTTCGCGGCGCAAAAGCTTATGCCAAGGCTCACGAGGAAGAACTCAAATCAATCCCCACGGCTGTTATCGCTCTTGATACTTTCAGAGATTTAGAGGATATGGCAATCTATGACCGCGACCTTTCAGGTACTGTTCAGCACGACTGGGGAGTTAAAAATCTTCTTAAAAACGCTGCTTCAAACTGCGGCTATGATTTGAAATTTGAATCTGTTTACATAGGCGGTTCGGATGCCGCTGCATTTACACAACGAGGCATTAAGGCTTCTTGCCTTGCAGCAATGAATCCCGACCCTCCGCGTTATTATCACACCCGTCTTGACAATGTTGAAAATCTCCGCCCCGAATGTATTTCGGCAGGTATTGAGATTATGTGTGAAACTCTTTGTATGTTTGATAAAGAGGGACTTCCTGTTAAACAGTAAATAAATCAAATATTTGTATAAATCGCCTGTTATTGCAAAAAATGATAACAGGTGATTTTTTATGATTTTTTTAAAAGCGTTTGTGGTAGGAGGACTTATCTGCGTGATAGGTCAGCTTTTAATTGACTTTACTAAGCTAACACCTGCCAGAATACTTGTTTCTTTTGTCTGCATAGGTGTGCTTTTGGGAGCAATCGGTGTTTATCAGCCGCTTATTGAATTCGCAGGAGCGGGCGCCACCGTACCTCTCACGGGATTTGGCGCGTCCTTGGCAAACGGTGTAAAAGAGGCGGTGCAGAAAGACGGCTTTTTAGGCGTTATTTCAGGGGGACTTCAAGCCTGTGCCGCAGGTGTGACAGTGGCTATATTAAGCGCTCTTGCCGTGGCTCTCGTTTGCAGACCTAAGGATAAATAGTTATATTTTTTTGTCGAATAAAATTTCTTGATATATCGCTGTGTTTATGCTATAATTTACACGTAAAGAATTATAGTTATATGGAGGTATATCTATTATGGCAATGACTTACGAATCAGTTGTTCAGGCAGCAAGAAAGAAATTTTTGGATACAGACGTTTCATCGGTTCAGGGTACACTTGCTTTCCAGATTAATCTCATCGGCAAGGTTGAAGGTATTTTCTATATTGAGATTAAAGACGGCAGAGTTAATATCGAGCCTTATGAATATTATGACAGAAACGCTATTCTTACAATGAACGCAACAAACTTTATAAAGCTTATCAACGGCAAGCTTGACCCTGTTATTGCATTTACAACAGGCAAACTTAAAGTTGACGGCGACATTAACGCTGCTCTTGAGCTTGTAAAATTTATAAAATAAGTCATATTTAAAGGATAGTGATTTCACTATCCTTTAATTTTGAGGTGGATTATGTTCAGAGAAATTAAAATAACAGACGTAAAGGACAATTTTGTTGACCTTTTTAAAAATCGTTTTGCACTGGTAACAGCAGGCAATAAAGATAAATTCAATATGATGACTGTGTCTTGGGGCGCAGTGGGCGAGCTTTGGGGAAGCGATATGATAACTGCGTATATCAGACCTCAAAGATATACAGAGGAGTTTTTGAACTCAAACGACTATTTTACCGTAAGCTTTTATCCTGAAAGTATGAAAAAAACTGTTCACGGTGTGTGCGGTTCAAAAAGCGGAAGAGATACGGATAAAGTTGCCGAAACGGGACTTACTCCTGTTTTCGACGAAAAGGCGCCTTATTTTAAAGAAGCAGAGCTTGTAGTAGTGTGTAAAAAAGCGGCAAAGGGCGAATTTAAGCCTGCGCAGTTTATTGACGGCGACATTGACGAGAAATGGTATCCTCTGAAAGACTACCATTACATTTACTACGGCGCAGTTGAAAAGGTCTTGATTTTAGAATAATAATATAGTATAATACATAAAGCTGACAGATAAGCAAAAGGTAGGGGTGTTATCCTTATTTCATAATGTAGCGCGCGGGCCCTGTGCGACAGAGTGCTACGAACCTTGTCAGGCGGGGAACCGAGCAGCAATAAGTGGATTATTCTGTGCGCCGCAGACAAGTCTGTGCGTTACATTATGAAATAAGCAGGGCTTCTGCCTTTTATTTGTATATGATGATTTCAGGGGGGACAAGTATGTATCAGGCATTTTACCGTAAGTACAGACCAAAATGTTTTGCAGATGTTTACGGTCAGGACCACGTTGTGTCCACCCTTAAAAATGAGTTAAGCGAAAATAAGATTTCTCACGCATACCTGTTTACAGGTTCCAGAGGAACAGGTAAAACCACCTGTGCAAAAATTCTTGCAAAAGCTGTAAACTGCGAAAATATGCAGGACGGAGAGCCTTGTAACCGGTGCGAAATCTGTAAGGGTATGGATAACGGCACTATATACGATATAGTGGAGATTGACGCCGCCTCAAACAACGGCGTTGACAACATTCGTGATCTTCGTGAGGAGGCAAACTATACCCCATCAAGAGGTAAGTACAGAGTTTACATTATCGACGAGGTTCATATGCTTTCAATAGGTGCATTTAACGCCCTTTTGAAAATACTTGAAGAGCCCCCCGCCCACGTTATTTTTATTCTTGCCACCACAGAGGTGCATAAAATTCCTGCAACTATTCTTTCACGTTGCCAGAGATTTGATTTTAAACGTATTCAGCCTGAAACAATGGCAGTTAGACTTAAACAAGTGGCTGGGCTTGAAAATCTTACGATAACTGACGACGCAGCTGTTTTAATTGCCAGAATTGCAGACGGCGCATTGCGTGACGGCTTGTCAATCCTTGACCAGTGCAGCAGCAGAAGCAGTAATATTGACTCTGACCTTGTTTCACAGGTAGCAGGGCTTGCAGGAAGAGAGGCGCTTTACAGCCTTGCCGATTGCATCAGTTCTCAAAACAGCTCAAAAGCTGTGGAGCTTATAGCACAGCTTTATGAAAACAGCTACGATATGGAGCGCCTTTGCGTTGAAATGATAAATCATTTCAGAAACTATCTTGTAGTCAAAACAGTTAAAAATAACAGGGAATTGATTGTCTGCACAGATAACGAGTATGAGTCGCTGGTGGAATCAGCAAAGAATTTTACTCTTGAAAAGATAATTTTCTCTCTTGATTTATTCCAAACCACCCTTACAAAAATAAAGGGCGGCGCTAATTCAAGAATTGAAATGGAAATGACTTTTATCAAATTGTGCCAGCCTAAATTAGAGCAGTCTATGGAGGCTGTGCTGGACAGAATAGGCGCCTTGGAAAGAGCGGTTAAAAACGGCGTTAAGGTTCAGACTCCTGTTCAGATAGAGGTGAAACAGCAGGAAAAAGTAACTGCCGCTGTTGACATTAAGCCTGAAACTAAACAGGAAGAGGCTGTTGTTATTCCTGAAACAAATACGCAACCACAGCAGAAAAACGAAACTCCACAGGCAGCACAGCCTGAAGTTTCACAGGAAAAGCCTGTAACACCTGCAGCTTCAACAAATGAAACAGCCGTTGAGCAGCAGGCAAACGTATCGTCAGGGATTGAGCCTTTTGAGCAGTGGGAGGATTTTCTCGATATTATACACAAAACGGATATAGGACTTTACGGTGTACTAAGAAGTGCCGAAGCGCACCTGCAAAACGGCTATTTTGTTATTGACAGTACTAACCCTACCGTTAAGGAGTTTATTAAAATTCCCACTCATCTTAAAGCAATAAAACAGGCTGTTTTCGACTTGACGGGTCAGAGCTATAAGGTGGGCGTGACCAAACAGAAAAAGGAAAACTCTCAAAAAAGAGATTTGCTTGAGGATTTAATAAATCAGGCACAAAATAATGTAACAATAAAATTTGAATGATATTAGGAGAAACAGTATGAAAGCAAGACTTCCAAAGGGAATGGGCGGCGGACCGCAGAATATGCAAAATATGATTCGTCAGGCTCAGAAAATGCAGGAAAACCTTGAGGCAAAAAAAGCAGAGCTTGAGGAAAAGGAATATGTTGTTACTTCAGGCGGCGGTATGGTGGAAATCACCGTAAAGGGCAATCACGAGGTTAAGGCAATCGGTCTTAATCCCGAGGTAGTTGACCCTGAAGACGTGGAAATGCTTGAGGATATGCTTGTTGCCGCTTTTAACGAGGCAATGCGTCAGATAGACGAGGAGTCTGAAAGAGAGCTTGAAAAAGTAACAGGCGGAATGAATATTCCGGGACTTTAATATAATTATATAATCAGAGGTTTGTTATGGGTTATAATCTTGCGCCCCTTCAAAATTTAATAGACCATTTTGAGCGTATGCAGGGCGTAGGTCATAAAACGGCACAGCGAATGGCGTTTTATGTATTAGGTTTAAGCGACGCTGAGGCACAGGATTTTGCCAAAGCCATAACCGACGCCCATACAAAAATAAAGCAGTGTAAAGTATGCTGTAATCTTGCAGACGACGAGCTTTGCCCTATCTGCAAAAGCAACGTAAGGGATAAAAGCGTTATCTGTGTTGTTGAGGACCCCAGAGATGTGGCGGCGATTGAAAGAACTCACGAGTATAACGGAGTTTACCACGTTCTTCACGGCGCTATTTCACCTATGGATAATATAGGTCCCGACCAAATACGCATTAAAGAACTGGTGGCACGTCTTGGCGACGATACGGTGGAGGAGGTTATTATGGCTACTAATCCCACCGTGGAGGGAGAGGCCACCGCAATGTACATAAGCCGTCTGCTTAAGCCTATGGGCATTACCGTCAGCCGACTTGCTTACGGCGTTCCCGTGGGGGCAGACTTGGAGTATGCCGACGAGGTAACTCTTTCCAGAGCCTTGGAGGGCAGAAGCTTAATTTAGTAAACGAGGTGATAGACTTGACAAATGAAAAGCAGGTAATTGCAAATAATAAAAAAGCCTATCACGACTATTTTGTTCTTGAAACATATGAGGCAGGAATTGAGCTTTTCGGCACGGAGATTAAATCTATTCGTAAAGGAAAGGTTAATTTAAAAGACAGCTTTTGCAGTGTGGATAACGGCGAAATGTTTGTTATCGGTATGCACATTTCACCTTACGAAATGGGCAACCGTTTTAACCGTGACCCTATGCGAAAGAAAAAATTACTTCTCCATAAAAGAGAGATAATGAAACTGTTTGGCGAGTCCCAGCAGCAGGGGCTTTCAATAGTACCTCTGAGCCTTTATATTCTTAACGGCAGAGCAAAGCTTGAAATAGGACTTTGCAAAGGTAAAAAGCTTTATGACAAGCGTGCCGTGGAGGCGAAAAAAGCGGCAAACCGAACTATCGAGCGTGAGTTTAAAGAGCGCTATTAATAAAGTTAATACGGGGTTGAAAGGATTTCGACAGGGTCGTTGAACCTTGGTCAGCGAGTAGTGGAGTTGCACCACTTTAAAAGTAACACCTTAAAATTAACTGACAAAAAAACATCAGTTGCTCTTGCTGCTTAATTAGCAGCTTGTGTCCTTCTGCAAAGTGCCACGGTTGCAGACAGGGCATCGACTTAGTGGCGAACATGAATGATTGAGCTCCTCGGCTTTCATCAGGTAATAGAGGATACTGAAGATTAAAGGCTGTTTGCCGCCGTTAATTGAAGGGATAATCTAAAAGACAAACTACACTCGTAGAGCCCTTGGCGAGATGATTTTGGACGTGGTTTCGATTACCACCAACTCCACCACAAAAAAGCACCCTCTTGGGTGCTTTTTAATATAATGTAATCGAAACAGCCATTAAGAAAAACTCCATCACAAAAAAGACCGAAACGGTAATTACCGTTTCGGCTTTTTTTGTTACTCATAACTGTATGAGAAGATTTTAACTTTTTCGCCGTCTTCGGCGTAATCATTTATGTTGAAGCTGTAAAGATATTTATCTGCAAATATACACAAACCTTCATACATTGCGTTATCGTCTTCATTCATATATTTGTCTTTGATAACGATTTTGTTGTTTTCAATGGCGAAAGTTAATACGCCGTAAATGCGGTTTGTTTCATTGGGGAAGTAAGCCGGAACGGCAAAAGTGTTGCTTTTTTCATTCACTGCAAGACTTCCGTACATTGTTAAAATAGATGTGTCAAAATCGTAAAACTCAAAGGTTAGGTGGTCTAACTCATTAAAATTCTTGTCAAAAAGGATTATCTCAGTTTCAGGAACAGAAAAATTATCACCTATGCTTATGAAATAATCTCCAATGGGATAAATTGTGGAGCTGTAAGCGTCTTCTCCTCTGTCAACATCGATATAAACATTAGAATATTGTTTTATTTCTTCCTCTGTTGCGTAGGCTACTTTACCGTTTTCAACATTCATCTTCATTGCTGTCGTAACTTCTCTTTCCGGCACGTCGAAGATTTCACCTTCAATATATTCGTTGATGTAAATGTAATCTTTTGTGCAGCGTGCTTTTGAAGAACCACCCAAAAACGCTTTCAAATCATCAGCCTGTGTTCCTTTTTTAATGTCAATGCTGTTTACTACAGCATATTGAGCAACTGTTGCGTTTTCGAAACAAATGATGTCTTTATACGAAATTGTTTTTCTTTCACCGTTATCCTCAATGTAAGGTAAATTGTCGCTGTCAATATGACTTGTAAACACAAATAGTTTGTTGCCGATTATATTGGAGGATGAATATTTTCCGCCCTGTGTGAATTCAGAAATAAGTATAGGGTCGGCACAGTTTGAAACGTCATAAATTTTAGTGACTGCACTTTGTTCTGAAGTTAAGTTGATAATCAAACGATTGTTTTGCGCAAATAAATCCTGTATTTCAAAATCGTCTAAATTAAAATCATCTATCAGTGCAATTAAATTTGAATTTTCGCCGTTTGCATTAAATATATATACCTTGTTTCTGTTGTTACTGTCGTTACTGTTGTAGTAAGCGTAAAAAAGATAACCGTTATAATATTTTACAGTTTTCGGATTTTCTACTCCGTCTTCAGTGACATATAATTTTGTGCTGAAATATCCGCCTCCCATTTCGGAGAGTGTGTTTATTTTTTCAAGTGCGGATAGTTTAGCATTTAGTTCATCATAATTATCAAAGCCTGTTACTCTGTTTGTGTCAAAATAACCTGCATTGTATGCAAATAATGCCCCTGCTATTATAATAAAACAAGCGGCAACAGCAGTTAAATTCTTAACAAATTTATGTTTTTTTCTGAATTTAATTTTTTTGTGCTCTGTTTTAGCCATAATTTTTTTCTCCATAATGTCAGCGTCAAGACTGCGAGGAACATCAAGCTGAGCGTTTTCAAATTTATCTTTTATAAATTCAAAATCATTATTTCTCATTTTTAACCCTCCTGTCACGATAAATATTTTCGCATTTTTGCAAGACTTCGGCTTAACTTTTGCCTGACATTTCCTGCGGAATAACCGGTTATTTTAGCTATTTCTTTGCTGTTGAACCCTGCTATTACAGCAAGCAAAACAATGTTTTTTTCATCGTCTTTTAAAATATCCAAAACTCCCTAAGTTCAAGACTTTCTAAATCATAAAGATTTGTATATGATATTGTGTTTTTGTAATCATCAATATCATCAGTATTTTTTTGAGCTATTTTTGTGCTTAAGCCGGAACAGCACCCATAATACAGAATTTTAAAAAACCAGGGTGAAAAAGACTCAGGTTTTTTCAGCTTATGTATTTGTTCAAAAGCAGTAAGCACACAGTCTTGAACAACGTCTTCTGCATCCTGACGGTTGCCCAGTTAAAAAAAAAGCGTAATTATACAGCTTCTTTTTGTATATGTCATAAAGGGCGCAAAAAGACTTAACATCCCCAAGTTTTGCTTTTTTAACAAGGTCAACTTCGTTCATTTTATTTCTCCTCCTTGTATGACTATGATATAATTATTGCAGTTTAATCAAATCTTAGCAATACTTTTTTATTAACAGTGTAATTACATTGTCATATATATGGTGCAAATTTTAATGCAAAGTGTTACACTTGATTTTAATTATAAAAAAATCTTTTCTTTGAAAACAAAAATTTGTATACTTTTAACAAAAAAGTAATTGCAACAAAATGCCAAATGTGATAATATGTATCTAAAGAAGGGGTGGTTTTATGAAAAACTTTATTGTATCAATAGGAAGAGAGTACGGCTGCGGAGCTTTTGAAATCTCTACTAAACTTGCGGAAAAGCTGGGCGTGCCATACTATGATAAAGAAATTATAAAGCGCTCTGCAAAGGAAAGCGGTTACGACGAAAACCTTTTTGCTTTTTATGACGAAAAGCCTACAAGAAGTCTGCTTTATAATATTTCGGCTGACGGTTTCAGCGGCATTACTAACGCAGGCATCACACTTGAGGACCAGATTTTTCAGTTTCAGTTTGATACTATCCGTAAAATTGCCGATGAGGGCAGTTGTATTATTGTAGGCAGATGTGCAGATTATATTTTAAGGGACAATCCCGGTTTGCTTACAGTTTTTCTTCACGGTGATATTGAGTACAGAAGAAAAAGAGCAGTTGAAAAATACGGCATAAGTGAAAAGAATTCTCTTAAAGAGGTAAAGGCAATGGATAAAAAGCGTGCTCGCTTTCACGATTTTTATGCCGATGAAAGATGGGGCGACGCCCGTACATATGACCTTGCTATCGACGTTTCAAGGCTTGGTATTGACGAAACGGTGGAGCTTATAGCCCATTATATCCAAACTAAATTTGCATAATAAAAAAACCGACTGTTTTCCAGTCGGTTTTCTTTTTTATTTATTTGATTGCGTTTACAAATCTCTTTGTAATATCCATAGGTCTTGTAATTGCCGTGCCTACAACTGCGGCGTGTACGCCGATGTCGATAGCTTTCTTCAAATCTTCAGGCACCCAAATACCGCCCTCTGCAATAACAGGGGTGTTAAGCTCTTTTACGTATCTTTCCATAAGGGTAAAGTCCGGGAGAGATGTGCCCTTGGTGTAAGGAGTATATCCTGCCATAGTAGTTCCGATAAGGTCAAAGCCAAGTTCTTCCGCCTTTTTGCCCTCTTCAAAACAGCTTGTGTCAGCCATAAAGAGCTGATTTGGATATTTCGCTCTTACCTCTTTGAAAAATTCTTCAAGAGTTACGCCGTTTGGTCGTACTCTTTTTGTAGCGTCAAGAGCGATAATTTCGCATCCGACCTCTACAAGAGCGTCAACCTCTTTCATAGTGGGAGTAATGTAAACCTCGCTGTCAGGGTATTCCTCTTTAATAATTGCTATTACAGGCAAATCAACTTTTTCCTTAATAGCCTTAATATCAACAACTGTATTTGCTCTGATTCCCACAGCGCCGCCAAGGTAAGCCGCCCAAGCCATTTTTGACATAATGTAGCTGTCGTAAAGAGGTTCGGTAGGAAGCGCTTGACAGGAAACAATAAGTCCGCCTTTGATTTTTTCTAAAATTTCTGTATTTGTCATAATTAACACCTCGCAGTATTGATTATAATATTTATTTGTGTTAAAATCAACACAGAGGTGATAATTCATGGATTTAAATAAACTCAGAGGCGTATTTTGTGCATTAAATGCGATTTATGACGAAAACGACAACGTAGACACAGAAAAAATGAAACAGCTCGTTAAGGTTTATAAAGACCGTGGAGTTAAGGGCGTTTACGTGTGCGGTTCAACAGGCGAAGGCTTTTTGCTTTCAATGGACGAAAGAAAAAAGGTTGTTGAGGCTGTAAAAGAAGCGGCAGGGGACGATTTTACAATTATCGTTCACGTTGGATGTGCTTCAACTAAAGAGAGTATCGAGCTTGCAAAACACTGTGAGCAGGTGGGAGTAGACGCAGTAAGCGCTGTGCCTTGCGTTTATTATCATTTGCCTGAAGCAAGTGTGTTAATGCACTGGAATGCAATAGTTGATGCAACCGATCTTCCTTTCATTATTTACAACATTCCACAGCTTACAGGCTTTAATCTTACTCCTGAGCTTTTGGGCGAGCTTTCAAAAAATGAAAAAATTGTCGGCGTTAAGAATTCTGCTGAACCCGTATATCTTATGGAAAGATACAGACAGGCAGCAGGCGATAATTTTGTTATATTCAACGGCTCTGACGAGCAGTTTGTAGGCGGCAGACTTATGGGCGCTGATTCAGGTATCGGCGGTACATACGGTTGTATGCCCGAACTTTTTGTTGAGCTTGACAAGCTTGTAAACAATAATGAAATCGAAAAGGCAAAGGCTTTGCAGTTTAAGATTAACGAGTGTATTTTTGCTCTTCTTTCCTGCAAATCTCTTTACGGCGCTGCAAAGCAGGTTATGACAATTCGTTTCGGTATTGACTGCGGTCAGCCAAGAAGTCCGTTTTTACCTGTTACGGCAGAAGAGGCAAAGCCTGTTGCTGATTTGATTGAAAAATACGTTAAAGAGTTATAATTACTAATATAATAAATTAACCCCCTGTGGAAAAACCACAGGGGGTTTTGATTTATTTCTTTTTCTTAATTTTATTGAGCATTGCGTTTATTTCAAGGATTTGCTCTTTGGTGAATTTTCCGCCCAGCATCATAAATACTCGCTTTATTGTAAAGCCTTTTGCCATATCAAGCATCGTCTTGTTAAGCTTAAAGCCTGCGGCGCTCATTCCGCCGCCTTTGCCTTCGCCGCCTAATGCTTTTTTCAGTTTCAACAGCATCTTTACAGCAAAAATTTTGCCTTTAAAAGTAGATATTACGTCGCCGATAGTGTCGTTTACTGAAAAATATCCGGGCGGTGTGTCAATTTCAAACCAGTTGATAACAGCTCCCTGCTCTTTCATAACATAGTCCATATTGAACTTGTCCACCTTGCGTATTACGCTTTCGTCGGTGCAGTCACCTGCTTTGGCGGTAAGAGTTGTTTCGCCTGCGTTTTTGACTTCAAAGTGGAAGAAGGGGTACTTGTCTTTCTTTGCAGATGCTATCTTTTCGCCGTTGGCATAAAGCTCAACCTCGGGCTGATTTGAGTATACCGTAACCTTTGTTACGTCCTCAACCCTGTCAACATAACGCTTTGAACAGATGTGGACAAAAGGTTCGTCCGACAGCCAAGCCTTGTAAGCGTAAAAAGAGTCTTTCTTGTACTGTCTGTCAAAGGTGACAAGACCTTTGTGATTCATACCGTTTTCGCCGCCCTCGCTTCTGGCGTCTGCGGCAAAGTCAAACATATTCCACACGTGAGTTGCCCAAAGATAAGGCCTTTCCATAATCTGC
>CALWVQ010000004.1 GCA_944385025.1 uncultured Eubacterium sp. | reverse complement strand
TCTTGAAACGAGGCACGCGCGTGCCGGGCAACACACGCGACCGCTGCCGGTGGCAGATGAAGGGAGCGTGTGTTGGCGCAGCGGTCGGAAAAATCAAGGAAAAGCGCAAGCCCGCCGATTTTTCCGGGTTACCGCAAGAGGGCATAGTCTGCCTTCTGCCCCTGCCATAAAAAAGCCTTTATTTAAGCCAAATTCGGCTAAATAAAGGCTTTTTTCTTTATGTGATTTTGGCTTGTTTCTAATGACCAATTTAACAAATTTTTTGTCTGGTTCTAAATTTTATCGTTTTCGTTCGGTAAAGTATCAAAAACGCATCAATTTGTTGACTAATATATCTATTTACAGGTAATCTTATTCACATTATGTTTTCAAAATTATATAAGGGAAACAATGAACTGCATTATGAATATACAGTTAATTCAATAGCAACTGTTGTGTTGTCTTTCACTTTTGCAGCTTTTTTGATATTAGTAAAAATGTTATCAAACAGAAGTGTTTATTTGTATTTTATCTATTTTCTTATTTATGCCTGTTCAGTTGTCATTAATATGGTATTGTTGATCAATAAATCAGAAAAGGAAAATTTTCAGAATATTTGAAAAAAGAAAATAAGAAACATTTGAATTCTTTTGTGATAATAGTTTCCTTATTTTCAGTACTGGGACTTATAATCGGCAGAGTATTTGCAGCAAAGGCATCTGTTGAATTTGCCTCAACTATAATAGAAATAATATTTTTAGCCTTGCTTTGTATTGTTTCATTAGGGTTTGGCAATTTTCTTAAATTGTATTATATCAAAAAATATAACTTATCTTGACTTAACCCATTAATACGCTATTGCGGCAATTATCGTTTCTCGTTATAATCCATCGAATAAATTTATCTTTTGGTATGATTTTTGTTGACCAAGGATATTGAAAAGAAACTTTTACGTGAGATAGTTTATATGCGTTCGGTTTAAATGCCACAAGTACATATGTTTGTGAATAGCTATTACACCAAAAACTTTAAGGTGTGTAGGCTTAATACTATAAGTCAGAAGAAAAATTGCGTTTTGCATTTTAATTAAATAAATAATTAACCGTTGCATATCAGATGATATGATGATAATATGAAAATGCAGATAAGAAAGTTGCGATACTTTGTGGAAAGAACCTGCATTAAGTGTATTTAGATTAACGGTCACTATATTTGTTTAAAATAATTTGCCGTTACCGAGGAGAAAACTATGAAAAAAATTAAAAAAGTTATTTTATTACTATTAGTTGTTGTGTTTGCCATCTCTTTCTCTAATTGTGCAAGTAACGATAATTTTAACGATTCTCCAAAGATTACAGTTAGCGGTGAAGCAAGTGCAGTAGTTGAAAACGGTATTTTATCGGTAACACACAGTGATGATGTTGTAGTAACTGATATAACTGTCGATGGTTCACGAATTTGGCTTACTGATAACAAATATGACCTTTCAAATTCTGCAACTGCAAATAAAATTAAAATTCATACAGCAGAAAAAACTGATTTTTCAGATGTAAAAAGTATTTACTCAGTGCTATTGTCTGTTTTTGACAGTGATACTAATTCATATAGCGTTACTTGGCACACAAATGAACTTTTTTCTTCAAAGGTTGTTTTGGAAAGTAGTAACAATCCTAACTCTGTTGAAATAACACCGTATTGTGACGAAGGTAATGGCGATTATGTAAACAGAGCAGTATTTTATGATTTAGATTATGCTGCTGAATATACTTATAAAATAGTAGACAGCAATAATGATACGATTTATTCTTCTTCGTTTAAAACTTATGATAACAATTCTAACGAGCTGACATTTATGCACATTTCAGATACACAGGATGAGGAATATAACGGCGAAATTTGGAGTAAGCTGATGTCTGACGCTTATAGTCATACTGACGAACTGGATTTTATTGTTCATACGGGAGATATGGTTCAATATGGCGGAGATGAAGAGCAGTGGAAGAAAATGCTCGGCAATGTGTCTGATTATGTTTCTTCTGTTCCAACTATGCTCACTTCCGGCAACCACTCTTATTGGTCTGATTATACAAAAGGGCAGTCTTCTATCGAATATAATCATACAACAGTAAATTTGCCTGAGCAAAACACTAAAAAGGGAATTTATTATTCTTTTGATGCAGGCGATGTTCATTTTGCCGTATTATCATCTGGAGATTCGGAAAGTGACGGCGTAGGTAGAAAACAGCGTGAGTGGCTTAAAACTGACTTAGCTTCAACTGATAAAAAATGGAAAATCGTTGCAATACATAATCCTCTTTACTCTCCCGGTAAGTATGGCTCTTCAAAGGACCGTAACAAAGTAGCTCTTTCACAGCAGAAGAAGTTAGGCGAAATATTTAACGAATATTCTGTTGATCTCGTTCTTGAGGGTCACGATCATTCTTTTGCTTTGACAAAACCTATGAATGAAAACAATGAACCCACGAATTGTGAAATGATAACAAAGACAATTAATAATAATCAGGCCGAAGTTTTTATTAAACCGTCTGCACCGATTTATCTTATGTCAGCTGCGGGTGGTAATCAAAATAGAGAAGTTGTGGATACGTATGAGCCGTCGTGGTTTGTTGAAGCACAATCAATTCCTGATAACAATGCAGGATATTCCATAATTAAGGTAAGCCCCAACAAGCTTACTGCAACATTTTATGAATATAATTATTCTAATAATTCAACTACATCAACATTTACTTGGAGTATTGAAAAGTAAATAATGTAAACGCTTTTTATAAAGCCCACAAGCATAATCTTGCCTGTGGGCTTTTTTACTTAATTAGAATTCTGTTTTCAACTGCCTAAAATGTCAATTTTTATTTGATGTGTCAGACACCAACATAATATATTCACTGTTTTACAGCTATTTGTTAAATTAGGTTTAATTTGTGAAGTAAAAGTTATTAATTTTAAATATGCATTTCTATTTACTACTGATTTGATTATTTATAAATTGTTTACAACTAAATGCTAAATTTTAACAGTAATTGTGTTATCATATAAGTACAAACAAAAGAAAGGGAGTAATATTTATGGTAAACAGATTTGTATTAAACGAAACAAGCTATCACGGCGCCGGTGCAATCAAAGAAATTGCAACGGAAGTCAAGGGCAGGGGTTTTAAAAAAGCATTTGTTTGCTCTGACCCCTATCTTATTAAATTTAACGTAACAAAAAAGGTTACCGATGTTCTTGAGGGAGCTGATATTAATTATGAAATTTACAGCAACATCAAGGCAAATCCTACTATTCAAAATGTTCAATCAGGTGTTGAAGCATTTAAGGCAAGCGGCGCAGATTGCATTATTGCAATAGGCGGAGGCTCATCTATGGATACCGCAAAGGCAATTGGTATTATTATTAAAAATCCGGAGTTTGCCGATGTTCGTTCACTTGAGGGTGTTGCACCTACAAAGAATAAGTGCGTGCCGATTATAGCAGTTCCCACAACAGCAGGTACAGCAGCAGAGGTAACAATAAATTACGTAATTACCGATGCAGAGAAAAACAGAAAAATGGTTTGTGTTGATGTTCACGACATTCCAGTTGTTGCAGTTGTTGACCCTGATATGATGTCATCAATGCCTAAAGGACTTACTGCCGCAACCGGTATGGACGCTCTTACTCACGCAATCGAGGGTTACATAACCGCAGGAGCTTGGGAACTCTCTGATATGTTCCATCTTAAAGCTATTGAAATAATCTCGAGAACTTTGCGTGACGCAGTTGCCAATACTCCTGATGGCAGAGAGGGAATGGCGCTTGGTCAGTATATTGCAGGAATGGGATTTTCTAATGTGGGACTCGGTATAGTTCACTCAATGGCTCACCCTCTGGGTGCTCTTTATGATACGCCTCACGGTGTTGCAAACGCTATTATACTTCCTACTGTTATGGAGTATAACGCACCTGCAACAGGCGAGAAATACAGAGATATTGCTAAAGCAATGGGTGTTAAGGGCGTTGACGATATGACACTTGAAGATGCACGAAAGGCAGCAATTGACGCAGTTAAAAAACTTTCACAGGATGTTGGTATTCCTGCAGATCTTAAGGAAATTGTAAAACCTGAAGATGTGGATTTCCTTGCCCAGTCAGCATATGATGATGCTTGCAGACCGGGTAACCCACGTGAAACAAGTGTTGCTGAAATTAAAGAGCTTTACCTTTCACTTATGTAATATATTGTTTTAAGCCGACTGATTAATTTCAATCGGCTTTTTTATCAGTTTTTGAATAAGACAGTTGTTAATGAATTAATATAAAAGTATTTAAATGCCACTTCCGTTATAACGGTAGATGCTTGTAAAAAGATGTAATTTGATGCATATTTTGGAATTAAATCAAATTTTGTTGATTTATTCATTTTGTGTGATATAATCCAAAGTGTAAGGAGGGTTTGTATGAAAAAGAAAAAAGCATTTTTTATCATAGGAGTATTAGCTATTTTTCTGATTGTAGTTGTAGTTATAGTAACTGCTCTGAAAGCCGATATGGCGCCTGCAGTCAATGCAACCCTTGAACCCTCACAGACTGTTGCTTTTTCTCAAACAGAAAGTATGCAGAATATTACAACAACAGCGGCAAACGACACAACTCAAGAAATAACAACTGAAGAAATTATAACTGCAAATTCAACTCAACAAACTTCTTCAGATGAAGACATTCTTATGCTTGTAAATTATAAAAACACTGTTTCAAAGGATTATATTCCAAAACTTAAAAAATTAAGTAACGGTATGCAGATTGACAGTCGTGTATATGACGATTTAAACGATATGCTTAATGATGCAAAAGCAGCAGGATATAACCCTGTGATATCTTCTGCATACAGGAGTTACAGTTATCAGCAAAAGCTGTATGACAGAAAAATCGAACAGTATATCGGTTACGGCTACTCTCGCAAAGAAGCAGAAAAAAGAGCAGGTGAATGGGTAGCAAAACCGGGTACCAGCGAACATCAAACTGGGCTCGCAGTAGACCTTACAAGCAAGGAAAATCAAAATCTTGACGACAGTCAGCTTAATTCAAAATGTCAGCAGTGGTATATGGCTAACTGTTGGAAATACGGCTTTATTTTGCGTTATCCCAGCGATAAAAAGGATATAACAAAAATAAACTCTGAGCCTTGGCATTATCGCTATGTTGGTAAAAAAGCAGCAAAAGAAATATTTGAAAAAGGTGTATGCCTTGAAGAATATCTTGGACAAGCATAAAAGGCATATTTTTGATGATTTTAAGTTGACAAATTAAGGCTTAAATGGTAATATATATCACATATGGAAAACCGTTGAGGCGGAGATAACGGCAATTATGCCTTTACAGAGAGTCCGTTAAGCTGAGATTCGGGCGTGAAACAGGTTGTCAAATGGACCGCTGAGGGTGCAGTCAAATGCCTTTGGGCAGAGTATTCTGCAACGTGTGACATACGTTAGTTGTCGGGGGTATGTACGTATCCCGCAAAGTGTGCGCTTAGCGCAAATCAAGGTGGCACCACGGATTATTATTCGTCCTTGACAGATTAGTTTCTGTCAAGGACTTTTTTATTTTATTTTGTTTTGTTGAGGAGATACGGTAATGGCAGACAAGAAAGGAAGATTCGGTATTCACGGCGGTCAGTATATTCCTGAAATACTGATGAACGCAGTAGACGAGCTTGAAAAGGCTTACAATCATTACAAAAATGACCCGCAGTTTAACGCTGAACTTCAGGAACTTTTAAATGAATATGCAGGCAGACCGTCAAGACTTTATTATGCAAAGAAAATGACTGAAGATTTAGGCGGCGCAAAGATTTATCTTAAAAGAGAAGATTTAAACCATACAGGTGCTCATAAAATTAATAATGTTTTAGGTCAGGCACTTCTTGCTAAAAAGATGGGTAAAACTCGTCTGATAGCTGAAACCGGTGCGGGACAGCACGGCGTTGCAACAGCAACAGCCGCCGCTCTTATGGATATGGAATGCGTTATCTATATGGGCAAAGAGGACACTATCAGACAGGCTCTTAATGTTTACAGAATGAAGCTTTTGGGCGCAGAGGTTGTACCTGTAACAAGCTCAACTGCTACTCTTAAAGACGCAGTAAATGAGGCTATGCGCGAGTGGTGCAACAGAATTGACGATACTCATTATTGTCTCGGTTCAGTTATGGGTCCACATCCGTTTCCTACAATGGTAAGAGATTTTCAAGCTGTAATATCTAAAGAAATTAAAGAACAGATTTTGGAGAAGGAAGGAAGACTTCCCGACGCTGTTCTTGCCTGTGTCGGCGGCGGTTCAAACGCTATAGGAAGTTTTTACAATTTTATTGACGATGAATCAGTTCAGCTTATCGGTTGTGAGGCGGCAGGCAGGGGAATAGATACTTTTGAAACTGCTGCTACCGTAAATACAGGCAGAGTTGGAATTTTTCACGGTATGAAATCTTATTTTTGTCAGGATAAATATGGTCAGATTGCACCGGTTTATTCAATTTCTGCAGGGCTTGATTACCCCGGAGTAGGTCCAGAACACGCCTACCTTAATGATATAGGCAGGGCTAAATATGTTCCTGTTACAGATGATGAGGCAGTTGATGCTTTTGAATATTTGGCAAAAACAGAGGGCATCATTCCGGCTATTGAATCTGCACATGCAGTTGCATATGCAAAGAAACTTGCTCCTACTATGGACAAAAATCAAATAATTGTGGTTACTCTTTCAGGTCGAGGAGACAAGGACTGCGCCGCAATAGCAAGATACAGAGGAGAGGAAATTTATGAGTAAAATCAGTTCGGCAATAAAAAACAAAAATGCTTTTATACCTTTTGTCACGTGCGGAGATCCTGATTTTGCCACTACTCAAAAAATCATTGAAAGTGCTGTTGATAACGGCGCAGATATGATTATTTTGGGCATCCCTTTTTCCGATCCCACGGCAGAGGGACCTGTGATTCAGGAGTCAAATATGCGTGCTCTTGAAGCAGGAGTAACAACAGATAAAATTTTTAGCTTCATAAAGGATTTAAGAAAACAGGTTTCAGTGCCTTTTGCATTTAAAACTTATGCGAATGTCATTTTTTCCTATGATGCAGACAAGTTTATTTCAATTTGCAGTGATGTAGGCGTTGACGCGTTAATTATTCCTGACTTGCCATATGAAGAAAAAGATGAATTTTTGCCTATGTGCAAAAAGTACGGTGTTGATTTAATTTCAGTGGTTGTTCCGGCGCAGGATGAAAGGATTGCACAAATCTCCAAAGATGCTGACGGTTTTATTTACATAATTGCATCAAATAACAAATTACCTAAAATGACAGCGGTTATAAGGGAAAACACAGATCTTCCTTGCGTTGCTGCTTTTGAATCTGTTACTGCATACGACGCAGAAACAGCGTTAAAGAGCGTGGACGGTATTGCTGTTGACAGCGACATAGTTAGGTTAATTGAAAAATATAAAACAGAATCTGCCAAGTATGTCGGTGAATTTGTAAAGCAGTTTAAAAATTGACAAGAAAAAGCTCCTTATTAAAAATAAGGAGCTTTTATTCTTCTTCGCTATTTGTCAGATTCTTTTTGCTTATTCTCGTACCTGCAACAGTGCAAATAATACCCAGCGTAATCGCTCCTGCGCCAACGCCAATCATTATCTTCGACGGCAGTGAGTGTTGGGAGCTGTAATTATATACTTGTGCTTGAGTTTCTGCGTTTTCTTCTCCGCCTTGAGCCTGATATTTTTCACTGCTGTCATAACTGTTGTTACTTGAAGCTGATTTTTCTTCTGGTTCGTATTTTTGTTCGTTTTTGCTGTCATTTTGAATATACTTGCCCGAACCCGAAAATTTTGTGGTTTCGTCCGTTATGTCCTTACTGTTTTCTTTTTGGCTGTTGTTATTTTTAACGTCGCTTTCACTGCCGTTTGGACTGGCAGCAGAAGTGTTTGCAGACGGCTTTTTAGTTTGCGTGTTTTTGCTCATGTCAAGTAAAACGTCAGTCAATAAATTGTGAACAATATATTCACCGAAATAATAGTCGCAGGTAATATAGTTCTTTGCCTGCTTGTCTTCAGAGTTTTTTAACTTGAAACCTACAAACAGTGTTCCGCCTTTTCTTATGGCAGACGCCTGTTCAAATGAATAATATATTTGTGCAAAATCTTCAGCGTCTACGGAGCTGTCATCTGTAAAGCCGTTTTCGTCCACGCAAATCAAGTGCTTTGAATATTCGTTTTCAACGGTAAATCCGATGGTTATTTTCTCATTGCTGTGTGAGTCAAGATTCTTGTCATAAAAACTGAAATATAAGTAAAATTCACCGTTTTCCTCGTCGCAAATATATTTAACAACACCTGAAAAGCCATTATTGTCATTTAAATTTATACCACTGATATCTGACCAATAATACTCTTCACAAAAATCGTTGTTAACAAAGTCGCTTTCGGCAAAAGCAGATATCGGTACGCTCAGATGTAAAAGCAGTAAAACCAAAAAAATTATACTTAAAGAATATTTTCTCATTAACTCAACTCACCCATAAATTATTCACCAAAAATATTCAATGTGTGACAAGAAATATGAAAAAATATCAATTTTTTTATATTTCAAGCTGCATTTTAATAATTTTGGCTGTTTTTACTTGAATTGCATCATTGATTCATAGTAGAATATATATGATTTAATCAACTATCGTTAAGGGGGATAATGATGGCAGAAAAGAGTGAAATTCGTTATGTAAGTCCCAAGGAAACCTTGGCTTACGGACTTGCAAACAGCGGTCAGGTGTTTGGCTACAATCTTGTTGCCGGCGGTTACCTGTCGTTGTTTTTTACAAAAGTTTTCGGGTTGCCGTCTGAAGCGGTGTCTACGATGATTTTGTTTTTAGGAATTTGGGATACTGTTAATGACCCTTTAATGGGTGCAATTATTGATAAAACAAGGTCAAGATACGGTAAGTTAAGACCGTTTCTTCTTTTGGTTCCGTTACCCCTTGCTGTGACGACAATACTTTTGTTTTCCGGTCCGCTTATTTTGGCTGATGTAAAGCAGACTACCATAAAAATTATTTATATGTATGTGTCATACTTTTTGTGGGAGCTGTTTTATACACTGGGGGATATACCTTTTTGGGGCTTAAGTTCTGCAATTTCACCCAGCCCGTCAGACAGAACAAGGTGCATATCTACTGCAAGATTCCTTTCCGGAATTATCGGCGGTCTTTCAACTACTTTCCTTGTACTTTTAATGGATTTGAGTGAAAATAATATCATTCCGTTGAGTTTGCCGCAAGTGTTCTGCTTAATGTCGGTTATTGCCGCCACTTTCGGCATAGGACTTTTCTCTTTGTCCGGAGTTGCCTGTAAAGAGAGAGTTATTCAGTCGGTTAAAGAGCCCAGCGTTATCGAAGGCTTTAAGGTGATGTTTAAAAATAAACCTCTGCTTTTGATTGTATGCGGCAATGTAATCGGAACGCTTGGCAGTCTTGCAGGCGTTTTTCAAACATATTATTTTGCAGAAGTAGTAAATATTAATTCTCTCTTTCTTATCATTAATCTACCCGGTACCATATTCGGCTGGGTTACATATCTGTTAATTCCAAAGCTTAAGAAGAAGCTTGATAACAGGCAGATAGTATTTTTAAATGCCTTTACAAGAGTTGCCGTTGCAACAGTAATTTTCCTTATAGGATTTAACAGTTACAATAACATTAAAGTAATTATTCCTCTGCTGCTTGTGCAAAATCTTATTTTCAGTTTCTTCAACACTATTAATATGGTTATCCCTACTGAAATGATCGGCGATACAATCGACTATATGGAATGGAAAACAGGGGAGAGAAATGAGGGCGTTTCATTCTCCGTTCTAACTTTTGTCGGCAAGCTGACAGGGTCGGTTTCAACTTCGGTGGCAACCGCTATTTTACCTTTAATCGGTCTTACTTATAAAACTGTAAACGGAACACAGATTACTGTTAAGGGCGATAATACAGATTTGTGGATTTGGGCATTCTTTATCCTTATCCCTCAGTTTCTTGGTCTAATCGGAGTTATTCCTTATTTCTGGTATGACCTTACAGGCGACAAACTCCAAAAAATCCGTGACGACTTAAAGGTACGCCACGAAGAGCTTTCAAGAAAAGTTTCGGGAGGTGAAGCACGTGAATAATACCTGTCCAAAATGCGGTAAAAAGTTAAGCCCGTTTTATTTTAAGGAGACTTGTCCTTATTGCAATGTCAATCTGCTTTACTATAAGCTTGAGGAAAGACTTGAGGCGGATGCAAAAGAATCTCAAAGACAGGTTGATAACCTTAAAAAACTTGTGGATACTGTTAAAAGTTCAACCGTATCTTCACCTGTGCTTTTAGTAAGACTTGTGTTGTTTTTTACCCCTCTGGCATCAATGTGCCTGCCTATGTATGACAGCATTAGTTTGATTACAATAATCAAATCTATAATAAACGGCGGGTTTAATTTAGACGATGTTCTGCTTCCCGTTATCAGTATGGGTCTTGTTGTGGTGCTGTCCCTTGCTGTTATCATTTCCTCACTTTTTTCAAGTACAAAAAACGGATTTTTAAGAAATATTATTTTAAGTATCATAAATACTGCCGTGCTTATTGTGATGGGAGTAATTATCGGCGGTGTGGGCGCAGGCTGGTATGTTACACTGGGTATATATATTGCAGAAATTATACTTCATTTTGTCTGCCACAAAATTATACTAAAAAAACGCAGTGAGGAGCAGGTATGAATAAACAAGAATATTTAAAGCACATTGATGAAGTGATTGCAAACGGCAGATTTAAGGATAACTGGGAGTCGTTAAGTCAGTATGAAGTACCTAAATGGTACAAAGACGCAAAGTTCGGTATATTCATTCACTGGGGCATATACAGTGTACCTGCCTTTGGAAACGAGTGGTATTCCAGAAATATGTATATAAGAGGCTCCCGCGAATATCTTCATCATATAAGGACTTACGGTGCTCACAAAAATTTTGGATACAAAGATTTTATACCTATGTTTAAGGCTGAAAATTACGACAGTAATGAGTGGGCAGAGTTGTTTAAAAAAGCAGGCGCGCAGTATGTAGTGCCTGTTGCCGAGCATCACGACGGTTTTCAAATGTATAAAAGCGATATTTCTCATTGGAACGCCTTTGAGATGGGACCTAAAAAAGATACGCTGGGAATGCTCACTAAAAGCGTTAATGATCTGGGTATTGTAAACGGCTGTTCTTCTCACCGAATTGAGCATTGGTTCTTTATGGGTCACGGCAAAGATTTTGACAGCGACATTAAAGACGATGAGGTTGAGGGCGATTTTTATTATCCCGCAATGCCGGAAGCAAATCATCACGACTTGTTTTCTAAACCTACACCCGACAAAGCATTTCTTGAGGACTGGCTTGTTAGGTGTTGTGAGATTGTCGATAATTATAACCCTAAAATCTTTTATTTTGACTGGTGGATACAGCACAGCAGCGCTAAGCCGTATCTTAAAAAGTTTGCGGCTTACTATTACAACAGAGCCGTTGAAAGAAATCAGGAAGTAGTAATTAACTATAAGCACGACGCTTTTATGTTCGGCTGTGCAGTAGTGGATATTGAGCGGGGTCAGTTTAAAGATGCAAAGCCGTACATCTGGCAGACTGATACAAGCGTTGCGCGAAATTCTTGGTGCTACACAAAAGGCAACAAGTATAAGCCTGTAAACGAAATAATCTGTACGCTTATTGACGTCGTTTCAAAAAACGGCAGAATGCTCCTTAATATCGGACCTAAGGCCGACGGCACTATTCCTGAAAATGATAGAAATACTCTTCTTGAAATAGGAAAGTGGCTTGAGATAAACGGCGAGGCTATCTATTCCAGCAAAGTATGGCGTTACAGCGAGGAAGGTCCCACCAAAACTGTTGAAGGTCAGTTCAGCGACGGCAACGGCTCGCATTTTACTTCAAAAGACTTTCGCTTTACCGTCAATGGCGACTGTATTTACGTTTTTGCTTTGAAATATCCAAAACGTCAGAAGATTACAGTTAAAAGACTTGCCGATGCAGATGCGTCAAAGCTTCCTGTCTTTAACGGTATTATTAAAAACGTTTCGGTTTTGGGATTTGATGAAAAGGTAGATTATTACCGTGACAGAAGAGGATTACATATTAAAACACAAAATGTTGCCTCTGATAAACCTGTTGTATTTAAAATTGAATTAGCATAATTAAAGCCGCTTTTCAGCGGCTTTTTTCTTACAATTTTGTAATAGAATATAGTTTAATAATATGTTAAAATTATTATAAGAATAAAACTGCGGGGTGGAGTATGAAAATTTTTCTTCTTGAAGATGACAGCGCTATTGCAATGGGACTGTCTTATTCACTTGAAAATGAGGGATACGAGATTACACTTGCTCAAAGCGTAAAGCAGGCGTTTGAAATAATTGATAAAGAGGAGTTTTCACTTTACATTTTGGATTTAACTCTTCCTGACGGTAACGGTTATGATGTGTGCAAAAAAATAAAGTCTAAAGGCGATTTGCCCGTTATTTTTTTGACGGCATATGATGACGAGGTCAATGTAGTAATGGGTTTTGAGCTCGGCGCCGACGATTATATTACCAAGCCTTTCAGAGTTAAAGAACTTCTTGTTAGAATTAAAAGCGTTATGCGCAGATACAGTAAGGAAAGCGTTGACTCAAATATTGTTATTAAAAATCTTACTATAAATACTAACGAGGCAAAAGTATACAAGGACGGAAGGGAAATTGTTCTTACTGCAATGGAGTACAGACTTTTGCTCATTCTTTTGAACAACAGGGGTAAAGTCCTTACAAGAAATCAACTTCTTGAGGGAATATGGGATATTGACGGCGATTTCGTTGAGGATAATACCCTTACTGTTTATATTAAACGATTGAGAGATAAAATTGAGGAGGACGCTACTAAGCCCCGGTTTATTAAAACCGTAAGAGGACTTGGTTACGTAATTGAAAATGACTAATAAAGATAATAGAATCATTATTTTGATTGCTGTGGCGGTAACTATTTTATTTTCAGGTGTATGTGCTTTTTTCAGCTTGGTTTGCGCATTAATATGTTTTTTGATGGGGGCAGTGCTTTGTATTATTTTTGCCGTAGTAACAAAAAAACGAATTGAAAAAATTGAAATGTTAAACGACTATCTTTCTCTTGTTTGTTCAGGTAAATATGACCTTGATATTGCCGACAACACCGAGGGTGAGCTTTCAATACTAAAAAATAATCTTTATAAGGTTATTTCACTTCTTAAAACGCAAAACGAAATGCTCAAAAAGGACAAAGTAGCTCTCGCCGATTCATTAGCGGATATTTCCCACCAGCTTAAAACGCCTCTTACGTCAATGATGGTAATGACTGATTTGCTCAAGACGGAGCAGGACAGCGAAAAAAGAAAAGAATTTGTCGATGTTATGGAAACACAGCTTGATAAGATGAAATGGCTTATTTCTACGCTTTTAAAACTGTCAAAGCTTGATGCAGGAACGGCAGATTTCAAAAAAGAAGATTTTTCTCTTTCTTCGGCGTTTGACGAAGTGCTAAAGCCGTTCTTGATTACTCTTGAGTTAAAAGAAATAACACTTGAAAGAGATGTTGCGAACATAACGGTAAAAGGGGATAAAAGCTGGAGCGTTCAGGCAATTCAAAATATTGTTAAAAATTGTATTGAGCATACCGAAAAAAACGGCAGACTTTCAGTTTCGGCACAGGATACAAATATTTATACTCAGGTAATAATTAAGGACAACGGCTGCGGAATTGCCAAAGAAGATTTGCCGCATATTTTCGAAAGGTTTTACCACGGCAAAAATTCCTCTAAAGACAGCGTAGGTATAGGACTTGCCTTTGCCAAGGCTGTTCTTGAAAAAGAAAACGCTACGGTCACCGTTACAAGCGAAGAGGGCGTGGGCTCTGTTTTTGAAATTAGATTTTATAAAAGTATTGTTTAGTGACAAAATTGTAATTTAACTGTCACGGATGTGTAAGTATAGACTGATACAATGAGCTTGCGAAAGGAGATAAAGACATGAAAATTCTTGATGTAAAAAATTTATCTAAAACATACGGCAGCGGAGATACTCTCGTTAAAGCTCTTGATGATGTGTCCTTCAGCGTTAATCAAGGCGAGTTCGTTGCTATTATCGGACCTTCAGGCTCAGGTAAGTCAACTCTGCTTCACATTTTAGGCGGCGTTGACAAGCCAACAAGCGGCAGTGTTGTAATAGGGGACACTAACATTGCAAATCTTGACGAAACAGCCCTTGCTATTTTCAGGCGCAGGCAGATAGGACTTATTTATCAGTTTTATAACCTTATTCCGATTCTTACAGTGGAGGAAAATTTAACTTTGCCGCTTCTTCTTGACGGAAGAAAGCCTGATAAAAGACTTATTGATTCTCTTGTAAAAAGGCTTGGTTTGCAGGACAGATTAAACCATCTGCCAAATCAGCTTTCAGGCGGTCAACAGCAGAGAGTTTCAATCGGCAGAGCATTGGTGAACAACCCTGCGCTTATGCTTGCCGACGAACCCACAGGTAACCTTGACAGCGCCAACAGCAAGGAAATTATTTCTCTTTTAAGACAGTTTAATAAAGAAAATAATCAAACCGTTATCATCATCACTCACGATGAAAAAATAGCAATGTCTGCGGACAGAGTAATTTCTATCGAGGACGGTAAAATCACCAGAGACGAGGTGAGGATGGGTTGAATATAGTAAATAAATTAACTCTCCGTCACCTTAAAGAAAACAAAGGCAGAAGCATTGTAACAACTCTTGGTATTTGCGTTTCTGTTGCAATGATTACAGCCGTATTTGTTGCTGTTGCCTCATTTTTAAACTTTTACGGCGAAATAGGTTTGGTAAATAACGGAAATTATCATTTTCAGGTAACAGACAGCAAGGAAAAGATTGAAGAGGTGTTGGATAATCATAAAGATGAAATTGAAAGCGTTGGCTATTCAGTTTCGTTAGACGATAATTATTCCGGCTATAAAATCCCCAACGGCACCGTTATGCGTTATTCTGTGGGAAGCTGGATTGTAGGCGATGAGCAGTATTTTAAGCAGTTTGTAACCTGTGACTACGACGGCGAACTTCCCAAAAATGAAAATGAAATAATGGTGGAGCAGGACGTTATTGAAAAGAATGGGTTTGACTGGAAAATAGGGGATACTGTTGAAATTGATACAGGATCAAGAACCAACAGCAACGGCGACGGACTTTTTACAATGCCTGTAAAAGGTTTGTATAATTTCGGAGAAAAATTCGAAAAGAACGAAACAAAATCATATAAAATTGTGGGCATTCTCCATAATAACATCCCCACACTTTATACAGGCAAAATTCTCAGAGGAATGGCGCAGGATGAGACAGAAAACGTTACAGCATCTATTATACTTAACAATGTTAATATCAATACAATAAAAGAAATTAACGCCATTGTCGATGAATTCAATTTTCCAAAAGACCTTAAGCCGTTTTGCGTTAATGTTAATAATGATTACCTTGAAACTAAATTTGCCATAGACCCTGAAAATTCAAGCATAATGACTTTGCTTCCAATGTGTCTTATTTTGCTTGCAATTATTATGGCGGCTTCGGTTGCTCTGATTTATAATGCATTTAGTATGAGCTATGCCGAAAAGGTGCGCTATCTCGGTATGCTTTCAAGCGTAGGAGCGACAAGAAAACAGAAGAAAAAGTCTGTTTATTTTGAGGGCTTTGTCCTTGGAGCAATCGGCATACCTGTCGGTTTCGGCGCAGGTGTTCTTGGTATCGGTATAACGCTTAAAGCTATATCCGGCGAGCTTTTAAAATCAGGAATGATAAACAGTCAGGACAGCGTTGATTTTAAAGTGGTTGTACCGCTTTATGCTGTTGTATGTACTTTGGTTTTAAGTATAGTTACGATATTCATTTCAGTATTTAAGCCCGCAAGGAAAGCGTCTGCAATTATGCCTATTGATGCAATAAGACAGACAAATGAAATAAAACTTAAAAAGAAAATTAAAACGCCGTTTTTCATCAGAAAAATATTCGGCTACGAGGGTGAGCTTGCTCATAAAAACTTAAAACGAAACGGCAGAAAATCAAGAGTAATTACTGCATCAATTGCTCTTTCTGTAATTCTGTTTTTAAGCTGTAACTATTTCTGTGATATGTTTGTAAGATATAATGCTCTTAACGACAACAATCCTATGCAGGTTGTAGCAGGTGTATCCTCAAAAAACAGTGATGAATTAGAGGAGTTTTTGTCTGAAAACAGTTATGTTGACGATTATTTCTTCTATCAAACTGATTTCTTTTCAAAAAGTTTCAACGATAATTCGTCTGATGCAGAGATAGATGAAATAGTTTTTGTAAATTTTGATTTCTTTAATGACAAGACTGTGAATAAAAAATATTCAAAAATTGTTGATACGGATATTGTTTTTTATTTCAACGGTGTTGAAGACGATGACTTTGACAAATTATGTGAATTCAGCGGTATAGACAGCAGTAAATATTATGAGATAGGAGAAAAAGGTGAGATTAATTGCCTTGTTATGAATAATTTAAGTCATAAAACAGGGGAAGAGGGCGTGTTTAATGAAAAAATAACCGGAAACTCAATATATTACTATATGTGTGATAAAGACGGAAATGAAATAGAAGATACAATTCATCAGCAATATGTTTTTGGTGAATTGGCTAAGTATGATGAAAACAACTATATTTGTTCTCTCAATCCGTCAAGTTCAATAAGCTGTTACTATCCTCGTTCTGCATATGAAAAGTATATTGAATATTATGACAGCCATTATGGTGATCCGGATTATTATGTTGAATACGGTATAGTAACTGACGAACACGAAAAGGTTGCAGAAGAAATAGGCGACTTTTTTGAGCAAAACAATTATGAAAATTGCAGTTACAGCGATTATGAAGCAATGATGCAGACAATGAATTCAAGAATATTCATTCTTCAGGTTCTTATTTACGGCTTTATTTCGCTGATTACGCTAATTACCATTTTCAATATTATAAATACTATTTCCACAAGTATTGCCCTGCGTAAAAAAGAGTTTGCAATGCTTAAATCGGTAGGTACAACGCCTAAAGGCTTTAATAAAATGATTGTTCTTGAAAGCGCATTTTACGGAATAAAAGCATTAATCTTTTCTTTGCCTATAAGCATACTTGTTAATTACGGTATTAACCGCGCATTAGGCGAGGCGTCTATACCCTTTGAGATTAACTGGCTTATGATTCTTGCCGTTATAGTAGCCGTATTCCTTATTGTCGGAATTACGATGATTTATTCAGTTCATAAACTGAAAGACGACAGCATAGTTGAAACATTAAAAGAAGATATAAGCTGATAAAAAAAGACCTTGTAAGAATTTCTTACAAGGTCTTTAGAATTGTTATTAATAGTTTTCTGCGTGAATTTCAAAGAAACTCTGTGGATGAGCACAGGCAGGGCATACTTCAGGAGCCTTTGTTCCTACTACGATATGACCGCAGTTTCTGCACTCCCAAACTTTAACCTCGCTTCTCTCAAATACTTCTGCAGTTTCAATGTTGTGCAAAAGTGCGCGGTAACGCTCTTCGTGATGCTTTTCAATAGCTGCAATTAAACGGAATTTTTCTGCAAGTTCGTGGAATCCTTCTTCGTCGGCAGTTTTAGCAAAACCGTCATACATATCTGTCCACTCATAATTTTCACCTTTTGCAGCCTCAACAAGATTTTCTGCTGTGTTGCTGATACCCTCTAATTCTTTAAACCAGATTTTAGCGTGTTCTTTTTCATTGTCGGCTGTCTTTTGGAATAAAGCGGCAATCTGCTCATATCCCTCTTTCTTTGCTACTGATGCAAAGTAGGTGTACTTGTTTCTTGCCTGTGATTCGCCTGCAAATGCAGCCTCAAGATTTTTTTCTGTCTGTGTTCCTGAATACTTACTCATAATTTTTCTTCCTTTCTTATTTTATTTATTTTTCTATACCGCAGGGGTATATATTTTTGTTTTGCATTTTACCTTTTTCTATTGTTTCATAAAATCCGTATCCGCCGGAGAAATTGTAACAGTCATACCCGTATTGACTTAAAATACGACAGGCAATATAGCTTCTAAGCCCGCTTTGGCACATTACGTATATCTTTTTGTCTTTTGGTATTTCATTTATTCTGTCTCTTAAATCGTCAACTGGTATATTCGCAAACCCGTCAGCGTGACCGTAACGATACTCGTAGGGGGTTCTTGTGTCAAGAAGAAAAGCGTTGCTGTCGTTAGCGATATTTTCTAAATCTTCATAGTGAAACTGCTTTACCTTGTTAGTTACGATATTTTCAACCATAAATCCCGCCATATTAACAGGGTCTTTAGCGGATGAATAGGGAGGAGCGTAGGCAAGGTCAAGGTCGCACAGATCTGTCGCTTTCAAGCCTGCTCTGATTGCTGTTGCGATAACGTCAATTCTCTTGTCAACTCCGTCATAACCTACTATTTGCGCTCCGAGAATGACCAAAGTTTCTTCCTCATAAATCAGCTTTAATGTCATAGGCTGTGCGTCGGGATAATACGATGCGTGTGAAAGAGGCGTCAGCACAACTTTATTATATTTAATTCCTAAAACTTTTGCAAGACTTTCATTTACGCCTGTTGAAGCCGCTGTCAAATCGAAAAGTTTCATAACTGACGAGCCTTGAGAGCCTTTGTATGTTGACTTGATGCCGCAAATATTATCTGCTGCAATTCTGCCTTGCTTGTTGGCCGGTCCTGCAAGGGCAATAAGTGCTTTTTTGCCCGTAACATAGTGTTTTACCTCAACAGCATCCCCGACAGCGTATATGTCCTCGTCAGAGGTTTGCATATTGTCATTAACAACAACGCTGTTTTTAATTCCAAGCTCAAGTCCAGCCTTTTGTGCAAGTTCTGTGTCGGGAACAACGCCGATTGCAAGAAGCACCATATCACTTTCAATACAGCCGCCGTTTGAAGTTTTTGAAATTATTTTACCTTTCTTTTCTTCAAATCCCGTGACTCCTGTTTTGAGCATAAGTGTAATGCCGTTTTTTCTTAAAACGTTGTGAAGCTGACAAGCCATATCAAAATCAAATGGGGCAAGAACGTGGTCTGCGTATTCGACAAGTGTAACTTTGATACCTCTGTGTGCAAGATTTTCAGCAGTTTCAAGACCGATAAATCCGCCGCCGATAACAGTTGCGGTTTTTGGATTTGATCTATCTGCAAAATCATAGATTTTAAACGTATCCTCAACAGTTCTTAAAGTGAAAATTTTATCGCTTTCGATATTTTCCAGCTTTGGTATTGCAGGTTTTGCTCCTGTTGAAAGTATTAATTTGTCGTAGCTTTCTTCAAACTCGCAACCGTTTACAAGATTTTTTACAGTAACAGTTTTCTTCTCTCGGTTTATTGATGTTACCTGATGCTTTACCCTTACGTCAATATGAAATCTCTGCCAAAAGCTTTCAGGTGTTTGAAGAGTCAGCTCACTTTTGTCGGTAATAACCCCGCCGATATAATAGGGAAGTCCGCAGTTAGCGTATGAAACATATCCGCTTTTTTCAAATACGATTATTTCCGCTTTTTCGTTGAGTCTGCGCAGTCTTGCCGCAGCAGAGGCGCCGCCTGCAACTCCTCCCGCAATTACAACTTTCATTTTTTTACCTCATTACAGTTATTTAATTAAGGAAAGTATTTCATCTTTGCTCATATATCCTATACCGCTGTTTACAAGCTTTCCGTCTTTAAATACCAACAGTGTTGGAATACTTGCAACTCTAAAAGCTTGAGCAAGCGCCATTTCTTCGTCAACATTAACTTTTCCAACCTTGAGAGTGTCAGCATATTCTTCTGCAATTTCCTCAACGGTGGGGGCAATCATCTGGCACGGTCCGCACCAAGTTGCCCAAAAGTCTACAAGTACGGGTTTGTCTGAATTGAAAACCTCTTTTTCAAAATTGTCCTTTGTTAATTTAATTTCTGCCATAATTTTATCTCCTTTAGTTTCTTTATTTGTTTTATATTTAAACCTAAAGCAGACTTTCTATATTCTGCTCAAGGGTGTCTTGACTTATTGTGCCTGTTCTGTTTTGAACTATATTTCCGTTTTTATCAATGAACAGAGTTTTCGGTATACTGAAAACACCGTAAGCGTTTGATGCGCTCATTGTTGTGTCATAGTAAACAGGAAAAGTGTAGTTTTGCTCATCTATAAATGATTTTGCAGATGAAATTGTTTCCTGATAGCCATCGGTTAAATTTATCATCATAAACTCAACGTCGTTTCCGTATTTATTATAAGCGTCCTCAAATGCGGGAAATTCTGACTTGCAGGGTCCGCACCAGGATGCCCAAAAGTTTACAACAACAGGCTTTCCTTTTTTGTCAGACAGCTTTGTCTGTTTGCCGTTATAATCAACTACGGTAAAATCAGGCGCCGTGTTTTTCTGCTGCTCGGTAGATTGGCTTTGATTAGAACTGCTGTCACTGTCAGATAAAGTCACCGTTTCTGTCTCATTATAATTCTTTGAAAGGCGGTTGTATGCAAAAATACCGCCGCCCAGCAGTGCAATAAATAACACTGCTAATATTATGATTTTAACATTTTGTTTCATCTAATCACCTCACGAAAATAGAGCCAGCAGTCTGTTTAATACGCCGAACATCATCAGTATTCCCACCACTATTAAAAATGCTCCGCATACGGTGTTAATAACCTTGTAGTGTTTTTTTATAAAGTTAAACGCTGTGTTTAGCTTGTCAATGAGAATTGCCGATAATATAAACGGTATTCCAAGTCCCATAGAGTAGAGCAGAAGAAGCATTGTTCCTTTAAGCGCCGTTCCCGACGTTGATGCAAGCATCAATGCCGAACCGAGAAAAGCACCTACGCAGGGAGTAAGGCTTATGGAATAAATAATTCCGAAAATAAAAGCAGAGAAAACCCCGTTTATTTCTTTACCTGATTTCATTCCTTTAAAAAACGGAAGTTTGATTACTTCAAGATAACTTAATCCAAATATAATAACAATCAAGCCGCTTACTATGTTTACAGCTGTTTGATATTGGGTTAACAGAGAACTGAAAAAACCTGCAAACAAGCCCAGCGACGTAAAAACTACCGTAAATCCTATTACAAAAGCGATAGATCTTATAACCGTTTTGTGCTTTTTTTCACTTCCTCCTGCAAAGTACGATATATAAATAGGAAGCATAGGAAGCATACACGGGGATATAAACGATATTAAACCTTCTAAAAATGTAATCAGATACTGCAAATTTTTTACCTCCCGTTTCTTACAATTTCATTTTATCCATAAAATTCTGTTAAAACTGTGACTTAGTCACATTAAATGAAAAAATTCACGAAAAATTTTTCGTGAATTTAAATTCATATGTTTTCAAGCTTATCTTTGTCAATAATTTTTATAACGCCGCGGTGTACTTCAACAATACCTTCGTCATTAAATTTTTTGAGCATTCTTGCTACAACCTCTCTTGCAGAGTTGGTGTGCTGGGCAATTTGCTGATGAGTCATTTTTATTACATTTGTTCCCGTTCTATCTGTTTCTGCAACAAGAAATTCTGCAAGCCTTTTATCAAATCCTTTAAACAGTATTTGCTGCATAGTTATCATAACGCTTGAAAATTTGTTTGCAAGAACCTCGTACATGTAGCATTTTACATATATATTTTTTTCTGCTAAACGCGAAAAAATTCCGGAGCTTATCACAAGAATTTTGCAGTCTTTTTCCGCAACCATTTGAGAGGAGAAATTAATTTCTTTGATTACACAGGATGCGGACATTACACAGCAGTCGTTTTTATAAAGCCTGAAAAGCGTTATTTCACGTCCTTCAGGAGACAGAATATAAGTTCTGATTTCGCCCTCAAGCATCATTATCATACCGAGACAGTTGTCATCATCGCTGTGAATAATTCTGCCCTTTTCATATTCGACTACATTAGAATATGTATTGACAAATTCTTTTTCACTTTCAGAAAGCTTATCCCAAAACGGAAGCCTTTTTGCAAATTCGTTTTCCAAAACAGCACCTCTCATAAGTTGTTATCTGTATTATAATTAGTAATATAAGTTGTGTCAATATTGTTTGGTTTTGAAGATTTTTATGGTTATAATATAAATGGCATTCATAATTATGGTAGTTATTTGTTAATTTACTATTAAAAAAGTTCTAATGCTGTTGACACTTTGGCAATAAATGCTATTATGTAAGTATAAAACCTCACTTGGGGGAGTAGTTTGCACGTAAGTGTGGCAAGTCAACAGCAAGACTTCGGTCTGGCTTGTCTTAAATAACGAGACTCAGGTATGGTAAACGCCATACATTGTCCCATCAATTACCATATATGGCGCTAAACCATATATGGCTTTTTGTTTTTTTATGGGCATAATTGAAATTACGAAAGGAATTAAAATGGGCTTAAATTACTACAACAAAACAGTTGAAAACACTTTGAAAGACTTGGAAACCTCTTTTTCAGGTCTTACTACTGCTCAAGTTTTAAGCAGGAGAGAGGAATTCGGAAGTAACGAACTGTCTGAAGAAAAGAAAAAAAGCGTAATCCAAGTATTTTTTGAACAGTTCAAAGATCTTTTGGTAATAATCCTTATAGTCGCTGCAATAATTTCCGCCATATCAGGCAACAGAGAAAGTACTGCGGTAATAATTGTTGTGCTGATTTTGAATGCTGTTTTAGGCACTGTTCAGTATTTTAAGGCTGAAAAGTCACTGAACAGTTTAAAAGCGATGTCGTCACCAACGGCAAAAGTGCTCAGAGACGGGAAAAAAGTTGAAATTAACTCTGCAGAAATTGTGCCAGGTGATATTGTTTTTCTTGAAGCAGGGGATATGGTAGTTGCTGACGGAAGAATAATAGAAAATTATTCTCTTAAGGTTAATGAAAGTTCTCTTACGGGAGAAAGCGAGGGAGTTGACAAAACTCACGACATTATATCTTCTGAAAGCGTTGCGTTAGGCGACCAAAAGAATATGGTGTTTTCAGGTTCACTTGTTTCTTACGGCAGGGCAACTTGTGTTGTTACAGCTACGGGAATGGATACGGAAATAGGCAAAATTGCCTCTCTTATGAATCAAACAAAACAAAGAAAAACACCTCTTCAGGAAAGTCTTGATAAGTTCAGCGCTAAGCTGGCAATAGTAATTATTGCCATTTGCGTCGTTGTATTTTGTTTGTCGGTTTTTCGTTCCGGAATGAGCATTATTGATTCGCTAATGTTTGCCGTTGCACTTGCCGTTGCGGCAATACCCGAGGCGCTGTCATCGATTGTAACTATCGTTCTTGCTATGGGTACACAGAAAATGGCAAAGCAAAATGCTATTATCAAAGATTTAAAAGCAGTTGAAAGTCTTGGATGCGTGTCAGTAATTTGTTCTGACAAAACGGGAACGCTTACTCAAAACAAGATGACTCCTCAAAAGGTATATACCTACAAAAAACTTGTTGACGGCAAAGATATTGACGTGCTTGACAAGGTTCAGGGACTTTTGCTTAAATCTGCAATTCTTGCCAGTGATGCTACTAATGACGAGCATAAGGGTATATCAATAGGCGATCCTACAGAAGTTGCACTTGTAATGCTGGGTGAGATATTCGGAGTTGAAGAAGAAGCGTACAGGGACGCTCATCCTCGTATAAGTGAACTTGCCTTTGATTCCGACAGAAAGCTGATGAGCACTCTTCACGATTTAGAAGGCACCCCTACTATGCTTACAAAAGGCGCTATTGACGTTTTGCTTGAGCGAACAAGCAGCATACTTACCGACGATGGTGTTATTCCTATTACTGATGAAATCAAAAAGGAAATAATGGACGTCAATCTCAGCCTTTCACAACAGGGTCTTCGCGTCCTCGCCTTTGGGTATAAGGAATTTGACAGTATCAAAGAACTTGATTACAGTGATGAAAACGACTTTACTTTTATAGGCCTTGTTTCTATGATTGACCCGCCGAGAGAGGAGGCGGTCAAGGCTGTCAATGACGCTAAAAAAGGCGGCATAAGAACAGTGATGATAACAGGTGACCACAAAATTACTGCTACTGCCATAGCAAAACAGCTTGGCATATTCGGTGAGAATGACAGAGCGCTGTCAGGTGTGGAGCTTGACAGTATGAGCGACGATCAGCTTGACAATATTCTTGAAAAGGTTTCAGTTTATGCAAGAGTTTCACCGGAAAATAAAATAAGAATTGTAAATGCTTGGCAGCGAAAAGGCTGCGTAGTTTCAATGACAGGCGACGGCGTAAACGATGCTCCTGCACTTAAGAAAGCAGACATAGGCGTTGCAATGGGAATCACAGGAACGGAAGTTTCTAAAGACGCCGCGTCAATGATACTTGCCGACGATAACTTTGCAACTATTGTAAAAGCTGTCATAAACGGCAGAAGTGTGTATGCAAATATTAAAAATGCAATTCAATTTCTGCTTTCAGGTAATACAGCGGGAATACTTTGTGTGTTGTATGCATCTTTATTAGGTTTGCCTGCTCCTTTCGCAGCAGTCCATCTGCTGTTCATTAATCTGCTTACCGACTCTATGCCGGCAATAGCGATAGGTATGGAGCCGGCAGGAACCGGACTGTTAAACGATAAACCGAGAGACCCTAAAGAAAGTATTTTAAACAAATCCCTTGTAGGAAAGATAGGCTTTCAGGGACTGTTAATTGCAATAGTTACTATGATTGCTTTTTATATCGGCTTTGGCAATTCTAATGCAGAACTTGCCACCACAATGGCTTTTGCAACACTAACTCTTTCACGACTGTTTCACGGCTTTAATTGCCGTGGTGACGGCTCGATATTTAAATTGGGTCTTTCGAGCAATAAGTTTTCACTTTATGCTTTTATTGTGGGTGTTGCGTTGCTAATGCTTGTTTTGTTTGTACCGGGACTCAACGATGTGTTCCTTGTGTCTGCCGACTTTAAACTTAAACAGCTCGCACTAACTGTTCTTCTTTCTGTTATTCCAACAGTAATAATACAGTTAATAAAGATTTTTAGAGATGTGAAAAGTAAATAACATATAAAATCCTTTCATTAGTTTGAAAGGATTTTATTTATATCTTGAATTTGCAATGAGTTTGATTTAATATAAACCATATAAGTTATAAGTGTTTTGCGGGGGTGAACCGTTTGAACATAGTTGAATTTTTCAGCAAATACCCTAATGTTGTTGTTGCTTTTTCCGGCGGTGTAGATTCTGCGGTTTTGCTCAGTATGGCACTGAAATACAGTAAAAGTGTAAAGGTTATTTTTGTTAAAACTGAATTTCAGCCTGAATTTGAGCTGGAGGATGCAAAAAAATTTTGCGACAGTCAAGGTATAAAGTTGAATGTTATTTACGTTAACATATTAGACATTGACACAATTACTGTAAATAACCCCTTAAGATGTTATTACTGTAAAAAAATGATTTTTGACAGAATTTGTAATCTTGCAGGGGAAGATGAAGTCGTTATTGACGGTACAAATGCTGACGATGATGTGTACGAACGCCCGGGATATAAAGCGTTGCAGGAGCTGGGTGTTTTGTCACCTTTAAGAATTTGCGGTTTCACAAAAAAGATGATTAGAGAATATGCAAAAAATAATCTTATTTCGCTGTGGAACAAACCTTCTTACTCCTGCCTTGCCACACGAATCCCTGTTTATACGAAAATCACTGAAAATAATTTAAATCTTACAGATAAGAGCGAACAGGTCTTGTTTAATCTCGGGTTTACTGATTTTAGAGTTAGATATGCCGGGGAAAAATGCTTTGTTGAAATTAATGAAAAAGAATTTGAAAAAATGATTGTTAATAAAGATAAAGTTAGGATTGCATTAAATGATTTTTATGATAAAATCTATCTTGATTTAAAGGGGCGTTGATTTGTGAATTTGGACGAATTAAAAAAAGTTCTTCAAAGCCTTGAAAGCGGAGAAATTTCTTGGAATGAGGCTTATGATAAAATAAAGTATCAGCCTTATGAGGACCTTGGATTTGCAAAGATAGATTATGAAAGAAATATTCGTCAGGGTGCAGCGGAAGTAGTATACGGCGAAGGAAAAACTAAAGAACAGATTTTAGAGATCGTAAAGCATATGCTTGATAAAGGTGAAAAATCGGTGCTTATTACAAGACTCTCAAAAGAAAGCTGTGACTACATAAAGGGCTATCTCCCTGTATTCTATGACGAAATTTCACGTATTTGCATTGCAGGTGAAAAACCGTCAGTAAATGGAAAAACAGGTAAAATTGTTGTAGTTACAGGGGGTACCAGCGACATCCCCGTTGCACAGGAGGCGGTTTTAACAGCACGGTTTTACGGTAATAACGTGGTGAGCCTTTACGATGTCGGTGTGGCAGGAGTACACAGGCTTCTTGATAATGCGCAAGTTCTTTCCGACGCAAGAGTTGTTATTGCTGTTGCAGGTATGGAAGGCGCACTTGCAAGCGTAGTGGGAGGACTTGTTGACTGTCCTGTTATCGCTGTTCCCACAAGTGTTGGTTACGGTGCAAGCTTCGGTGGTTTGTCGGCTCTTTTGTCTATGCTTAATTCCTGTGCCAGCGGTGTAAGTGTTGTTAATATAGATAACGGTTTCGGTGCAGGTTATCTTGCCGGAATGATAAATAAAATGTAGGTGGAATATGCGGGCATTATATATTGAATGTGATATGGGCGCTTCGGGAGATATGCTTTCTTCTGCTCTTTGGGAAATTGTTGAAAACAAAGATGCAGTTAAAAGAAAAATTGATGCGCTTAATATACCTAATACAAAAATTAATTTTGATAAAAAAACGTCACACGGTATTTCGGGATTCTGCGCCCACGTTTGTGTAAACGGCGAAGAAGAGGGAGATAATAATTATCGTCATCACTCTACGCTTAAAAGCATCAGTGCAGTTATTAACTCATTAAATACTGACCAAATTATAAAAGACAGAATAAAAAGTATATATTCACTTATTGCACAAGCAGAAAGCAAAGTGCATAATACTGATGTTGAACTTGTCCATTTTCACGAGGTGGGAGCCCTTGACGCTGTTGCCGATATAGCTTTATGCACACTTCTTTTTCAGGAAATAGGTGCAGATATTGTCGTTACATCTTCTATCAATACGGGTAACGGTTCTGTAAGATGCGCCCACGGCGTTCTTCCTGTGCCGGCTCCTGCAACTGCGGAAATATTAGAGGGCATACCATATTATAAATGTAATGAGAATTACGGCGAACTGTGTACTCCCAC
>CALWVQ010000003.1 GCA_944385025.1 uncultured Eubacterium sp. | reverse complement strand
TGCAGACATCAAAAATCTTACTCCTTTCGGGAAAGAGCTTTTTGAGCTTGAGTGCAGATGCACTGATTTATATAATTTAGGATACAAAAATCCCCTGCCCTGTGGCACAGAGCAGAGGAGTAAAATTTCAACAGTATAATATCAAATTTTTTCGGCAAGAGACACAAATTCCTGCCTTGTCATTGAAGAATTTATATAGCTTAACAGCGAAGACGTAGAAAGAAACTCCGGCAAATCAAGGGATTTGAGGAGTTTCTTTTTTTTCTGTTTTGCGCCGTCAGTTCCCGAAAAGCCCAAATCGTACAAGTCATAACTTGTAACAGGGTCGCTTTTTGTCACCTTGTCGGCTTTTATGCCCTGCTTTTCAAATAAACTTAAAAGGGTTTGGTCGTCGATTCCCTCAACCCCCAGCTTGCCCTCTTTTGAAGGCTTATTTTTTCGCTTTTCCTTGCCGAAAACATCGGGGATATAAAGGTGCTTTATCTGTTCTTTTGGAATTTCCGATGATAACAGCCCCCTTATCTGAAAACCGCTGTGGTCGGAATCGGTAAGCACTATTATACCTCTTTCCCTTGCAAGCTTCTTTATAAACTTGAGTTTTTCTTTATCTTTGTAAATATGAAAGCCGCCTGTTTCCACAATAAGCGTGTCTAAAAGGTTGGAGAGTTTCAGTTTATCATATCTGCCCTCCACTATAACAGCCTCTTTGATTTTAAGCATAGCTTACACCTTTCATAATTAAAAACAGTTTTGCTACCAATTCCTCCAAAAGAAGATTTTTATCGGCAGAGGTGCTTTTGATTTTCAAATCAGTTTCCATAATAACGTCCAGAGCTTGCCGCAACTGTTTTTCAGTAAGTTGTGCACAGTCCCTTGTGGCGTTGCGAAGAGCAAATTCCCTGCCCTTGTAATTATAATACTTTGCTACGTCATCATATCCCATACCGCCTGTTTTGGCACATTTAACACGATACATATCAACAAAAACGCCGCCGATAACCGACAGGATAACCACAGGCTCCTCTTTCATTGCAAAAAGGGTGTTAAGCACATTGTAAGCGAGGTCGGCATTGCCTGCTGCAATTCCCTTGGACAAGTCGTAAACTCTTGCCTGAAGGCATTTTGTAGCCATATTGTCAATAATCTCTTTTGTAATCTCCTTATCCTTTGCAAAGGCAGAAAGTTTGTCCAGTTCATTCAAAAGAATTACCATATCGTTTCCGCATACACTAATAAGGTATTTTGCATTATCAAGGGTGATAACAGACCCTCTTTTTTTTGCGCCTGACACAAGGAGTTTTGCCACGTCTGACTCTTTTCTTTTTTCAAGATTCACTACCGAACCTGCTTTGTCAAAAGCTTTAATGACTTTTTTGAAAGAAGCGGATTTGACGTCGGGAGTAACGGAATCATAGAGAAAAAGCAAAACGGTAGTATCGGGAGCGTCCGCCAAATATTCCTCAAGGAGTTTTATGTCGCTCTTGGACTTTTCCACAGGATAGTCACGCACAAGAACGAAATTGTATTCGCTCATCATAGGCAGCATCTGGGCGTCCTTAAACACGTCGTCCAAATCAATATTACTGTTTTCAAAACGGTGAAAATTAAAGGATTCAAAGGCAGGGTCAACAAGCTTTTTCTTAAGCTGTGAAAGGTAGTATTCTTTAAGATACGACTCTTCGCCGTATATGAGATAGGCAGGACTGAAACTGCCTGTCTTTATTTGCGCTTTTAAATCCTGCTCGTTTAAGATTGCCACCCTAATCCTCCTTTGCAACTACAAGGGTTATTTCGTCCTGCGAGGAAAATCTGTCCTGTAAGTTGCGATAAAACAAATTATTATCTATGATAACACAATCATCGTTAATTTTAAAGGTTTTATTGTAAACTGTAAGAATTATACTGTCTCCTTGAAAATCCACATAAAAAGCATCTGATACACGTCCGTCTGACTCAACCGCAAAACCATCTTCACATTCAGCATAAGAGCAGTCAATGTAATAGTTGCTTTCACGCTTAAATTGAGAAAAATCATAGTAATCATCTTTGCTGTTGACACCAATGGCAATGCAGCAGTCCCTGTCATAAAATGCCACCACGGAATTTTGAGAAATATACACATAAGCATTGTTATTGACTTGATACATATTCAAAATACCTGTTACGGCGAAAACGGCGCAAATAAACACCAGCGCCGATTTAATCTCTACCTTCTTAGTCACTATCAGCGAAATGCCGACAAACAGCAAAACAGCGAAAATCGCTACGCCGAATATCTCATCTTTCACGTTGAGAAAAAGAAATCCCAGCTTTTCACTGCAAAATTTGTTAACCCAAATGATAATGTTAAGAACAAATTCGCCTAATGCTCTTGGGATAAACGACAAAAACGGTATGCCGAAAAACAAGACATAAAGGGCAACGGCAACCAAGGCAACCTGAACAAGAGGCACCACAAGAATGTTGAGCAAAATAGAAATCAAACTTATTTGACCGAAAACGAACCACATTACAGGCATTGTTGAAAACAAAACGCCTAAACTTATACACACCGAATTCCAAAGATATTTTAAAACTTTATTTTTAACATTCAAAAGCGCTTCTAATTGCGGCGTAATAACAAGTATCCCCAAAACAGCAGTCACAGTGAGCAGAGCGCTGACGTCTGAAACAGCAAAGGGATTAAGGCACATAATAAAAACGGCAATTCCCAGCGAATTCAGCGTATCGCCCTTTTGATTAAACAGTTTTGAAATTAAAATGACAGTGAGCATTATACCTGCACGCAGTACGGATTTAGGAAATCCCACAACACCCGAATAAACAAAAAGCACCGTTAGGCTCACAACTATGCGCACAGATTTTGAACAGTCAAAGAGCTTTAACAGGTTATAAAGGCAAAGACATATTACGGAGATATGCAGTCCCGAAACGGCTATGATATGGCTTGTTCCGCACACCTGAAATCCGTCTACAACATTATCGGACAAATATATTTTATCTCCGAGAAGAATACCCGAGGCAAGTCCCAAAACATCTCCCGAAAAGCCTTGCTCAAGAATTTTTAAAACAGACTGCCTTATTTCAAGAAAATAATAACCCGGCGTCTTTTCCTGTTCATACACCTGATCAACACTGATTATGCGCGCTGTTAAGAATATATTGTCGCCGAAATAGCTGTAAGACTCAAAAGCAGTGTCAGCTATAGAATAAAACTGCACCGTTGCGTCAAAATCGGTGTAATAATCAATTCCTAAATCCGCCTCGCAGTTAAGCTTCACCTTGATGTTTTGAGGCGCATCAGGTGCATTTATACTTTCTGTTTTCGCCACACAGGTATAACCGCCCGACGTTTCCTCACAAACGCTGATTATCTTTATCCTTGACTGGCAAACCTGACCGCTTAACTGACTTTGAGGGAGAAAAGTACCTGTATAGGCAGCAATAAAAATACAGCTTGCAAAAGCCACGCTGCCTAAAACTACAGGCACAACCCCCGCCTTTCTCAAAGATTTAAAAAGCAGTGACGCCAAAAACAGCGTCACTGCCACGAATAAAACTATATAAGAATACTTAAAGCTGACGAGATTAAGCACAATGAGAGTAATTGCAACGGAAAATCCTATAAATGCAAATACTCTTTTCATTGTCTTACTCCACAGGCTCTATCATAAACGAATATGCCTGCTTATCTCCTTTTTTCATTTGATACGGCTCACGCACATACGCCTGACCCGGCAAATCGCCGCCTACGCCTAACTGCTTGCAGTCTATATTCAGCGTAGTTATATCCTCATAGGGTATATCATTGATATGGGTAGCTTTTTCAAGTCCGTCAGTAGTGTAATGATAAGCCGAGAAGTTAAACGGCTGATTATAATATGACGTAAATTTAAGTCCTCTGCCCTTTTTATCTGTAATTATCAAATACCTTACGTCCGTTCTGTTTGAAGACTCCTGAGGACGCATATAACGATAATCAAGGTCTGTAACAGTAGAGGTATACACGTCAATTTTAGCGCCTGTTTTTCTGTCGCAGTAAGTCGGAACAGGTCCTCTGCCGTACCACTTAACATTTTCCATATCCTTTGACAATGTCATTTGATAGCCGAATTTAACCATATTCTTTGTAGGAACAGCAGAATGGAAGATATAAATTCTTCCGTCAGGATAAACCTTATATGTAGCAACGGAATTTTTAAGTCCCGACGTTGCAAAAGCAATATGAATTTCCACAGTATTATCCTGTCCTGCCTTTGCCTCAGTCTTAACTGCTTTTGTATGCTTTGTTGCCCTCTGCCAAGCGTAATACGGGTGGAATTTTGCCCACATAGGAGTAAAATTCAAAAAGTCAATATCATTGTCTGTAAGAGCGCGGAAATAGTTAGGCATAATAGGCGCAAGAAGCATTTCTCTGCCATCAATAACGTAGCTGATAATTCTTCCGTTATCAACAACAACTTTTACCTTGTCGTTTTCGATTTCAACTCTCTGTCCTTTAGCGGAGAAATTCAAATCGCCTTTACACTCTACCTCTTCAGGCTGTGACGGTTCGTTAATAATAAACTGATCCCACGCAATTTCATAGTTTGACTTTAATCCCAAAGTCTTCTTTTTGGTAAAGAATGAAATTGTAAGCACAACCTCTTTGTCAAGAGGAATATCGTCGTATGTATAAGGAATAGTAATAAAGGTTTCAGAAAGTGGATCACATTCAAATTTTTCCAGCTCACCGAACTCTAAAATCTCGCCCTCTGCCTTTAACTCCCACTTGCATTTAAACTGTGAAATGTCGGTAAACAGGAACTTGTTTTTAACTCTGAATTTGCCTGCTTTCAGGTCAAATTCCTCAGTCTTTATCTCCTGATAAACCTTTTTAACCTCGGCAATCTGGGGATGAGGAGTTCTGTCTGCGCCGATAATACCGTTAGCGCAGAAATAAACGTTTGAGCCTGTCATTGCTGTTGTGTTGGGAATATCAATAAGATTTTTAGGTTCTTTGCCTTCAAAATCGGTGCCGTAAAGGTAATTATCGTTTCCGTTTTCATCCTTAACGTGAAGCGCCTGATCTACAAAATCCCAGATAAACCCGCCGCACATATTGTCATATTTTTCAAAATCGTCCATATACTCTTGGAAATTACCAAGGGAATTTTCCATAGAATGAGCATATTCGCACAAAACAATCGGCTTGCCCTCATACATTTCAGGGGTGATAGGCTTACTGTCTGCCGCAAGCTGATTTGCAATATTATCGTAAAGTGAAATTGTTATTTCCTGCTTGTTGCCAAGCTTTTCCATAACATCTGCAGTAGGGTACATACGGGATATAACGTCGCTCTTAGTTTGATCAAAGTCGCCTTCGTAATGAAACTGCCTTGAATCGTCAAGCTTAAGGGCAGCCTTTTTCATTTCCATAAAGTTGTCGCCGTCGCCGGCTTCATTACCCAGTGACCACATAAATACGCAAGGGTTATTTCTGTCTCTTAAAACCATACGCTCCATACGGTCAACAACTGCTGCCGTCCACATAGGATTAGAGCCCGGTACACCCTTTCTTCTTACTCCGTGGGTTTCCAAGTCGCACTCGTCCATAACGTAGAAGCCGTATCTGTTGCAAAGCTCGTAAAAATACGGGTCGTCAGGATAGTGAGATGTACGAATCGAGTTGATATTATTCTGTTTCATAATGTCAAGGTCCTGAGTATATCTCTCTTTAGGTACTGCCCAGCCGTGATCAGGGTCAAAATCGTGTCTGTTGACACCTCGTATCATCAAAGGCATACCGTTAAAGTAAATCTTCTCGCCTTTGATTTCAACCTTTTTAAAGCCTACCTCGTAAGTCTTAACGGCAACTGTTTCGCCGTCTTTCTCAACAGTCATAACAAGTGTGTAAAGATTTGGCTTTTCGGCAGACCACTTTTTAGGCGCTTTTACCTTTTGCTCAAAAGAGAACTTTTCCTTTTTGCTGTTAAGCTTTCTTTCTTCACTGCCGATTTCAATTTCCTTGCCTGTGTCTGAAATAAGCTTTGCGCTTACAGTAACGTTAGCCTTTTCGTCGTCATAATTTTCCACATAAATGTCAAGGCTTAAATCAGAGTCCTTATAATCAACATCAAAATCGGTTTTGAAATAAAAATCTCTCAAGCACTGCTTCGTTTCGGCGTAAAGATAAACCTCACGGTAAATACCGCACAGCCACCACATATCCTGATCCTCAAGATAAGAACCGTCGCTGTAACGGTAAACCTTGGCGCACACAAGGTTTTCGCCCTCTTTAAGATATTTTGTAACATTAAACTCGTGAGGGGTCATCGAGCCCTGTGAATATCCCACAAACTCGCCGTTAACATAAACCTCAAGAGCCGCTTTGCAGGCGCCAAAATGTAAAAATATCTCCCTATTCTTAAAGCACTCTTTAAGCTCAAAAGTTTTTCTGTAAAAACCTATTTCCTGCATATTGTGGTTTATTGAGGGAATTTTCGACTTGCTTCTGCTGAATGCCTTGGGAAAAGTGCTGGCATAGTAGTAAGGCACTGAATACCCCTCTGTCTGCCAAACTGAAGGAACTTTTATTTCGTCCCATTCAGAAGCATTAAAACTTTTCTTTTCAAAGCCTGTCGGCTGATTTTTAATGCCTCTCTGCCAGTAAAACTGCCACATTCCGTTAAGGGACTGCTTATAAATACTGTCCTCGCCTGAAAGAGCTGCTTCCTCGCTGTCAAAAGGCAGCATTAATGCGTGACCGTCCTCTTTATTGATTTTAAAGATTGACGGATCCTCCCATCTGAATTTTTCCATAATTTTACCCCATAATATAAATACTTTATTCCCATAGTATCTTAATTAGACTAAAAAGTCAATATAGACAAAAATTTTAAAATTTGATATAATGATTAATTGAAAATACACTAATCGGAGAATGAAATGATAGTTAGAGTAAACAAGGACAATCTTGACGAATATGAAAGCTTTATAAAACGCCACCCGAAAGGCCTTTTTCAGCACTCTTCAAAATGGGCAAAGGTAAAGGATGCGTGGAAGTTTGAGGCAGTTATGCTCAAAGACGAAAACGGCGAAATAAAAGGCAGCGCCTGTGTTTTAATAAGGTCAATTCCTGTTATCAAAAATTCCCTTATGTACTGCTGCCGCGGCTTTGTGTGCGACGAAAACGATTTTGAAACCTTTGACAAGCTGTTTGACGCCCTTTTGGAAATAGGAAAGGAATACAAGGCATATTGTCTTAAAATCGACCCTGAAATAGTTATTGAAAACACCGAATACAAAAAGCACGTTTTAAGCAAAGGGTTTATAGAACTCAACCCCGGTTGTATGGATTTTGAGAACGTTCAGCCTCGTTTTGTATACTGCTTTGATTACAACGGTATGAATGAGGACGAGCTTATGCTCACATTCAAAAGCGATTACAGAAACAGAATAAGAAAAGCGCCTAAAAAGGGCGTTGAAGTAAAAATCTGCGGTAAAGAGGCACTTGACGATTTTGTAAGAATTATGAGCGAAACGGGAGAGCGTGACGGCTTTTCCACTCGTCCCAAAGCTTATTTTGAAAAAATTCTTGACTGTATGACTGATGACGCAAGGCTCTATATGGCGTATTATGAGGGCAAAGCTATTGCGGGAACTATCGCAATCAAGTGGGGTCAGAACGTAATGAAATACCAATACGGAGCATCCTCCAATGCCCACAGAAACGTATACCCCAACTACGCTTTGCAGTGGGAGATGATGAAATGGGGTATGGAATGCGGCTGTAAAGTTTACGATTTCGGCGGTATTTCAGGCGACTGTCAAAACCCCGATAACCCGCATTACGGACTGTGGAGATTTAAACACGGTTTCGGCGGTTATATGAAAGAGTTTGTAGGCGAATTTGACTATGTTATTAACAAGCCCGTTTACTCTCTTTACAATCTTGCTACTAAAATTCTTGAAAAAATCAGATAGGTAATGCTATGAGCAGATACGTAATTGACAAAAAGCTGTTAAGTCAAAACATAAGCTATATAAAAGAAAAAGCAGGAGTTGAACTGATAGGCGTTGTAAAAGGAAACGGCTACGGTTTCGGCATAAAAGAGCTTACTCAAATCCTTATTGAAAACGGCATTAAAACCTTTGCCGTTACAGAGGTTGACGACATTGAGGAATTAAGACAGGTGGCAAAGGAGCAGGACATTCTTGTAATGCGCTCCACCTGTATTGAAGACGAAGCGAAAATCATTGCTCAAAACGGCTGTATTGCCACTATCGGCTCAAGTGAAAGTGCCAAAGTAATGGACAAGGTTTCAAAAGACCTGGGTGTAAAAACAAAATGCCATCTTAAAATTGACACAGGTATGGGCAGATACGGATTTATGCCCAGTCAGGTGGAAGAGGCAATAAAATGCTACAACCTTGAGAATCTTGAGTTTACAGGGGCATACACCCACTTTTCCTCCGCCTTTCACAACAGCGAGCTGACAAAAGTTCAGCTTGAAATGTTTAAAGATACTATGGAGCAGATTAAGAAAGCAGGCAAAGACGTGGGTATTCTCCACGCAAGCAACTCCCCTGCTCTTTTAAATGTTGACGGTGTGGCTCTTGACAGCGTAAGAATCGGCTCGGCATTTACAGGCAGAGTAATCACAAAAAACAAGACAAAGTTAAACCGCATCGGCTCTCTTGAAGCAGAGGTTATAGAGATAAAAACAGTACCCAAGGGATATGCTATAGGATATAACGGTCTATACAAAACAAAAAGGGAAACAAAAATTGCCATAGTGCCTATCGGTCACTACGACGGTTTCGGACTGACAAAGGAAAAGGAAATTGCCGATCTTCACTCTGTTCTGTCACAGCTAAAAAAATATCTGAAAAAGCAACAGATGTATGTGAGAATAAACGGAAGAATGTATAGTGTAATCGGCGAAATAGGACTTTCCCACACGGCAGTTGACATTACCGACAGCGATGTTAAAATCGGCGACACAGCAAGCGTTGACATTTCACCTCTTATGGTAAATCCAAGAATAAAAAGAATATACAAATAACAAAAGCTCGGTTTTCACCGAGCTTTTTTGTTATAAAGTAAGTCTTTTTTTCAAGCTGTCAACGCTTAAACATTTTGCAGTTTTCAGCAGTTTTTTGTATCGGTCCATATTGTATTGGGAGTGTTCAGTTTCCTTGCTCCACAGATGAATTGTCCAACTGTCCTCACCGAAATATGTAACAACAAGGACGCCGATAACCGCCATTTTGATTTTAGATAAAACGTCATAATCATCAACTGCGTTAAGCATATATCTGAAAATAAAGTAAGACGCAATATTTTCATTATAAACTTCATTGCTTACAGGTTTTATTTTGCGGTTATTTACCTTTTCTGTCCACTCAGGATTAATCAGTTCAGGATTATTGAAAACCTCAAAAAAGTCAATATCGTCGTCAGGCTCAGGATAATCGTCCAATTCCTTTTGAATTTCCACGCCGTAATCAAGAAGATTAACAAGCCTTTCACTAACGGAAACTGACCTGTTCTGTACGATTTTAAAGGCTTTTTCACGTGCCTTTGTGAGAAAGAAATAAGTCTGGGCGTCAATCTCGTTAAGCTGGGGCGGCAAGTCGTTTAACTCGCTCACAAAACTCATAGGCTCTTTCAAATTCCACATCATATCGCTTGCCACAGGGCAGGAAAAAGAAACACCCATTTCCCTTGTGCCGCCGAAATCGTTGATAAAACGAGGAAACATTCGGCAGGTGTAGGGCGTATGCTCTCCTCCGATAGCAATGTGCATATCGCAGAGATTTTCGTCATTTAAAAAGGGACATCTTTTTTTATCGGCAAGTCTGAAAATAGTATTGCCGAATTCGTCCTTATCAAGAACGCTGTCTATGCGTTTTCTTATTTCTCCCGAAAGAGTTTTGTAATATTCAAGAGACTGACTGTCGGCGTCAACCTCCCACCCCTGACAGCAGGAGTCGGGACATGCGCCGGCAATACATTTAAAATCTTTATAAAAAGACGGTGTTTTTAATATCATTTTTATTACTCGTTTTCAAAAAGCGGTGTTGAAAAATATCTTTCTGCTGTGTCGGGCAAAACTGTTACAACTGTTTTTCCCTTTCCTAACTTCTTCGCAAGCTTTTTTGCGGCAGCTACGTTTGTTCCGCTGCTGATACCGCACATAATTCCCTCAAGTCTTGCCAAATCCTTGGAGGTTTCGATAGCCTCCTCGTCGGTGATAATGCAAATATCCTCATAAATCTTCTGATTAAGAATTTCAGGGATTACACCGTCGCCGATTCCCATTTGGTTGTGAGTACCTACTGTACCACCTGCAAGAATTGCAGCGTTTTCAGGCTCAACTGCCCAAATAGTGATGTGAGGATTAAGGGCTTTAAGCACCTCGCCGATACCCGTTATAGTTCCTCCTGTGCCGATACCTGAACAAAAGCCGTCGATAGTTCCTGCCACCTGTTCAAGAATTTCAAGCCCCGTATGGTATCTGTGCACCATAGGATTGGCAGGGTTTTCAAACTGCTGGGGAATATAGACGTTAGGATTTTCCTCTCTCATCTTGATAGCAGTTGCAAGGCACTCCTCAATACAGTCGCCTATATTGCCTGCGTCGTGAATCAATATAACCTTGGCTCCGTAATGCTCCACAAGCATTCTTCTTTCGTGGCTTACAGAGTCAGGCATAATTATTACTGTTTTATATCCTTTTACTGCGCCTACAAGGGCAAGACCTATGCCCTGATTGCCGCTTGTTGGCTCGACTATGATAGTATCTTTATTGATAAGTCCTTTTCTTTCAGCGTCGCAAATCATATTGTATGCTGTTCTTGTCTTAATAGAGCCTCCTACGTTAAGCCCTTCAAATTTAACAAGAATTTCAGCGCTGTCTTCGTCTACCATTTTATTAAGACGTATCATAGGCGTATGGCCTATTGCTTCTAACACGTTATTATATACCATAAAATTACCTCTCTTAACATATCTAATATATTCTACACACTTTATGCAAAAAAGGCAATAGAAAAAAATATGACATAAAAAAATAAGCTGTATCCAAATGGATACAGCTTATTTTGGTGCGAGAGACGGGACTTTCGTCAGAAAAATCTTCGTGTTCGAAAATACGCCTGTAGGCGAATTTATTGAACACTTCGTTTTTTCCTCCTCTCCCCAAAAAGTTTACAACTTTTCGGGGTCCCCGATATTTAACGGGTTCAAGTCATAAAAAATAACCGGCATCCAAATGGATACCGGTCATTTTGGTGCGAGAGACGGGACTTGAACCCGTACGAGTCGCCCCACACGCCCCTCAAACGTGCGCGTCTGCCGATTCCGCCACTCTCGCGTCAACGATATGCATTATATCAAACAAGATATGATTTGTCAACACTTTTTGTCAAAAAGTTTGGCAAAATCAAAAAACAATTATGCAAGCTTCGGTATATAGCTTGGCTTGTCAATAATAACAGAAGGTGCGCTTGCCAAAAGGCATTCAAAACTGCGGTAGCCCCACGAACACGCCACACTTTCGACTCCTGCATTTTTAGCGGTATAAACATCTATATCGCTGTCGCCGAAATAAATTGCATCTTCAGGCTTAACGCCTAAGGTTTCAAGAGCTTGCAAAACTCCCCACGGGTCAGGCTTTTTAGGTTTTTCCTCATTCGCCCCTATAACGCAGTCAAAATATCCTTCTCCAAAAAGAGTTGTTACCATTTTTACTGCTGACTGGTGGGGTTTATTAGTTATAACCGCAAGTTTAATTCCCTGTTCTTTTAAGGAATCTAAAGCTTCTTTAATACCGTCGTAAAGGCAGGCGTTGTCCAGCAAAATCTCATTATACTTTTTCTTGAAAATTTCAAAAGCCCTGTCAAGTTCTTTATCGTCAAGAGTATGCTCGAAGGCTCTGTCTATCAGTTTACGGGCTCCGTTGCCCACAAACTTTCTGTAATCGGACACACTCCATTTTTTCTCTCTGCCGTAGGCTTCAAGAACACTGTCAACTGCCCTGCCCAAATCCTCAACAGTATCCGCAAGGGTACCGTCTAAATCAAACAATGCACATTTAATCATACAAATCACTTAAATCTTGTTCTTTTTTCTTTTTGGCATTAGAAATCATCTTGCCTATTCCAACCAAAACAATAACGCCTGCAAGGACGGCACACTCGGTGTAAATTCTTCTGTCCTTTTCTTTGCTGTCGACAGAAAGCTTGCCCGACTTAACCTGAGTCCACAAATTATTTTGCAGTTCGATTATATTTTGGGGAAGATTTTTGAAATACTGGGTGTTAAGTTCTTCTTTGGGATAAATAACATCGCTGCCGTAAAGAGAGCTGTCCTCATTGCCCTCAACGGTGATGTTAGGAGAACGGTAGTAAATATACTCACAGTTCTCATAAGCAACCTGCGGTTCGTGCATAAAGTTTATAAACGCCTCGCCTCCTGCCTTGTTCTTTGAACAGGTAGGAATACAAAATGCGTCAAAAAATGCGTTTACTCCCTCTTTGGGAAAACAATAACCCAAGTCTTCGTTATTTTCCACCATAAGAAGATAGTCTCCTGCATAGTAAACGGCAAAAGCATATTCACCGCTTTCCATAAGGTTAAACACCTCGTCCATTACATAAACGGGATTTACCTTGTCCTTTTGCTCGGCAAGAAGCTGGGCGCACTCCACCCAGTCCTGCTCTGTTGTAGAGTTAAAATCCTTACCCAGATACGCCTGTGCAATAGCAAAAGAGTCACGGGAGTTGTTAAACATCAGTATCTTATCCTTATACTGCTCGTCCCACAAAACGCTCCAGCTGTCAGGCTCTTCATCTACCATAGTTTTGTTATAAATCAAAACGGTAGTACCCACATTGTAGCAAACGGAATATTTTTGATCAGGGTCAAAAAACAGGTTTTGATACTGCGGGTCAATATATTTCATATTGGGAATATTATCGTAATCAAGAGGCAAAAGCAAATCCTCGTCAATAAGCCTGTCAATCATATAATCGCTGGGAACGATTACGTCATAGGAAACACCGCCGCCCACAAGCTTTGAATACATATTTTCGTTTGACTCAAAATTTGTATAATTGACGGTAGCGCCTGTAAGACGCTCAAACTCACTTACAACGTCCATCGAACCTTCGCCGCCGTCGGAGATATACTCGCCCCAGTTATACACATTAACGGTAGTACCCTGAAGCCCTAAATTCTTATAGTAATCTATCTGCTCCTGTGTAAATACCTCATCATCTGCAAAGGCAGTAAAAGGAAATGATGCGGTAAGAGCAAGAACGATCATTAACACTGCTAAAAATCTTTTCATTTCTCGCCACTCTTACCCTTTTTCTCTGCTCTGCTCTGTGCCACATTCATAAGAATGAGGAGAACAAGAATTACTACGAACATAAGCGTTGAAAGCGCAAACATATCAGGCTTTACACGCTTTTTGGTCATAGAAAAAATATAGATAGGAAGAGTTTGAAAACTCGGTCCGTTGGTGAAATAACTGATAATGAAATCGTCAAGGGATAAAGTAAAGCTCATTACACAGCCTGTAATAATACCTGTCATAATCTCAGGCAAAACCACCTTAAAAAATGCCTTAACAGGCTTACAGCCCAAGTCAACTGCCGCTTCATAAACGTGCATATCAAACTGCTTGAGTTTTGGCATTATGTTGAGAATAACATAAGGTAGAGCAAATGTAACGTGGGCGATAAGAAGAGTCCAAAAGCCCAAAACGTCGCTTTTGCTGACAATGGTGCCTGCAAATACAAAAAGAAGCATCATAGCAATACCTGTAACGATTTCAGGGTTCATCATAGGTATATTAGTAGCAGTCATCATGGCTCTTTTATAAAGCTTACGGCGGGAATTAAAAAGTCCCACAGCCGCCATTGTTCCCAAAACGGTAGAAACCACGGCGGTAACTATTGCAAGAACAACAGAATTTTTAAGAGAATTCATTGCCGCTGCATCCTTAAACATTTCCTCATACCAGTGCAGAGAAAAGCCGCCGAAAGTATATGTGCTGGCGTCTGAATTAAAGGAAAACAGCATCATTACGCCGATAGGCGCATACAAAAAGAAGAATATAAGAAAAATATAGAATTTCTGAAGTACAGAGGTTTTGTTTTTCATATTACAACACCTCCGTCGTTATTATCGTCTGCGCCGAAATAGTTCATTACTCCAAGGCAGATGAGAATTAAAATCATCAGCACGAAAGAAAGCGCCGCGCCGAGATTATAGTTATTTGCGCTTTGGAACTGGGTTTCAATAACGTCACCGATAAGGACAATCTGTCCGCCGCCCAGCTTTTGAGTAATATAGAACGTTGAAACACAGGGTACAAACACCATTGTAATTCCGCTTAAAACTCCGGGAAGAGACAGCGGAAGCACAACTCTTCGAAACACGTGAAAACGGTTTGAGCCTAAATCCTGCGCAGCCTCCACAAATGAATTATCAAGCTTTGAAAGCACAGAATAAATAGGCAGAATCATATAGGGCAGAAAATTATAAACCATACCCAAAATAACTGCGCCGCCTGTGTTTATGAGCTTTGCAGGCTCCAGTCCCACAGCGGTTAAAATTGTATTGATAATACCTGTATCGCCTAAAATAGTCATCCAGCTGTATGTTCTTATAAGAAAGTTCATCCACATAGGAAGCATTACCAAAAGCAGCATTGTCTGCTGTTTTCTTTGGCTGAACTTTGAAAATATATAAGCAAAAGGATAACCGATTAAAAGACATATAACGGTTGCCACCAAGCCGTACAAAACCGACAAAAGAATTGTAGGAAGATAGGACGGTATCTGCGCCACGCTTGCAAGAGAAAAGCTGCCGCTTTTATCTGTAAAAGCGTAGTATGCCACCATAACGAGAGGCGCAATAATAAACAGAACAGTCCAGACGAGATACGGCTTATCAAGCAATTTTGTTGATAAACTATTCCTCATCTTCGTCCTCCCAATTATAAGAAGCGTCGGAAATGTGGTCCATTTCGTCGGAGAATGACGAATAGTCGCCAAACTCGCCGCTGTATTCACTTCTGTTCATAATGTGGATTGCGTCCGGCTCGATATACATACCGATTTCTTCGCCAACCTTGTGATTTTCCTCGGTAGTCTGTATCATCCATATAAAGCCGCCCACGTCCACAAGAATTTCAAAGTGAACGCCTTTAAACGTTACGCTTGTGATTTTACCTGTAAGAGATGCCTTTGCGCCCGGTTCAACTATTTTAATATCTTCCGGTCGTACAACAGCCTCAACAAAAGCATTTTCGCCAAATCCGCTGTCAAGGCACTCAAAAGTAACTCCGCCGAAGGACACAACATAGTCCTTTACCATAATGGCGTCAACGATATTAGACTCGCCTATAAAGTCTGCAACAAAAGCGTTTACAGGCTCGTTATAAATATCTTCGGGAGTTCCTATCTGCTGAATTTTACCCTTGTCCATTACCACAACGGTATCGCTCATTGAAAGAGCCTCTTCCTGATCGTGAGTAACGTAAATAAAAGTAATTCCCAGTCTTTTCTGAATGGCTTTAAGCTCGGACTGCATGTCTTTTCTCAGTTTAAGGTCAAGGGCTCCCAACGGCTCGTCAAGAAGAAGCACATGGGGATTGTTTGCAAGAGCGCGAGCGATAGCCACACGCTGCTGCTGACCGCCTGAAAGAGAGTCAATACTTCTCTGCTCAAAGCCCTTAAGGTTTACAAGTTCAAGCATCTGCGCCACAATCTGACGCACCTCGTCCTTTGGCTTCTTTTGAAGCTGGGGACCGAAAGCAATATTCTCATAAACATTTAAATGAGAAAAAAGAGCATAACGCTGAAAAATGGTGTTCACCTTTCTCTTATGAGGGGGAACATCATTTATCCTTTTGCCTTCGAATATAATATCCCCCTCGTCAGGCTGAATAAAGCCTGCAATACAGCGAAGAGTAGTGGTCTTACCACATCCCGAAGGACCAAGCAGCGTTATAAACTCTTTTTTGTTAATATACAAATTCAGTTTCTCAAGCACAACATTGTCACCGTATTTAACGGTAATGTCCTTTAAATCAATTATCTTTTCCAATATACACATCCTCATTTTAACCCGATTTGACACGTCAGTGCCATAAAGTAAATATATAAAATATGGACGTGAATGTCAACATTTTTTTACATATTTTACGACACAATTTTTGAGGGCTTTTTCAGTACACTTTTTTGTCTATTTCCAAACCTTTTTCTGCAAGCTCAATAGTCTCCTGAACCTTGGAAAAATCACACACCATTGATTTTGGTTTAAGCAGGCAGTTATCCATACCAAAAGGCACAAAATAATAGTTTTTATAGTTAAGCAAAGCTCCTATATTTTTGGCGGCGGCGCCTAAAGCGTCGTTGGTAGAAACGCCGATAACAACCGGTCGCGAGTTACGCAAATGACTTTTTGTCGCCATAGTTACCGAAGTGTCGGTAACGCCGCCGGCAAGCTTTGCAAGAGTATTTCCCGTACAGGGAACAATTGCCAGCACATCGAACATTTTTTTAGGACCTATGGGCTCTGCCTGTTCAATAGTATGAATAATACTGTTTCCTGTAATTTGAATAAGTTTGTTTTGAATGTCTACTGCATCTCCGAAACGAGTGTCAATAGAATATGCGTTTTCGCTCATTATGGGCGTTACATTATGACCTGACTTAACAAGTGCCTCCAATACCTCCATTGATTTTGAAAAGGTACAAAAGGAGCCTGTCAGACAATATCCTATATTCAAGATAAATCCTCCTCTATAATCTTGTGAACCGTTTTGCCGATTAAGTATCCTGCTGATTTTTTTGAATACCTTGAGGGAAGTTTTCTTCCGTCAATTATTTCGATACCTTCAGACTTGGCGCAAAGCGTATCAACTCCGCCGGGGAAAGAAGCAAGGTCAAAAATTTTTGTTCCTTTTTTTAAACAGCCAAGCTCTTTTTTTGTAAACACTATATGGGGAACAGTATTAAAAACAGCGTCGTAGCCTGACGGCTTTAAAAGTTCATCAAATCCGATATGCTTTGCCCCTGCAAAAACCGCACGGCTTTCGCTTTCAGCACTTCTTGAGCAAACTGTTACATTTGCGCCTGCCGCATCTAATATTTTGTGCAGAGCCTGGGCAATTCTTCCGTATCCTGTTATCAGAATTTCCGCCCTATACAGAGCAGTATCGCAGTTTTCTTTAAACAGACAAAATGCGCCTTCTGCCGTGAGGTACGCATTCTCCAGCAAAAAGCTCTCATTTTTATTGTAGTCATAGCCGTCAAAATCTCCGCTTGCGTAAAATACGGTTTTGTTATCCAAACCGTCAAGCATCTGTTTTTTGGTAGGTATAGGTAAAACAACAAAATCAGCATTATCAATTTTATCCGTCCTTTCATAACCTAAAGACGCAAGATATTCACCTGCATAAATCATTCTTTCGTCGGTTATGTAAGGTACGGCAAAGGTTTTAAATTTCATACTAACACCTCATTCTAAATCTTTTACATACTATGACGAAAAAAAATAATAGTTAATATGTGTAGGGTATTTATTTTTTTTACGGTTAGTAGTATAATATATTAACTGACAGTTTAGGAGGCAGCTTTATGAACGAAGCTCTTACAAATATAGACGAATTACTAAAAAAAGTTAAAAACGTACATTTTATAGGTATAGGCGGTTCGGGAATGTGCCCGATAGCTGAAATAATGATTTCTCTCGGTTACCGTATTACAGGTTCAGACAACAACGACACTGAAACTTTCAGAAGAATTGAAAAAGAAGGCGCTAAGGTATATCTCGGTCAGGTAAAGGAAAACATTTCGCCCGATACAGAGCTTGTAGTGTATACTAACGCAATTCTTGCAGGGAATGAAGAGCTGGAGTACGCGAAGGCAAATTACCCCTGCTTTGAAAGAGCAGAAATTTTGGGGGCTATGAGCAGAATTTTTTCAAACTGTATCGGTGTTTGCGGCACACACGGAAAAACTACTACCACTTCAATGATTACACAAGCTTTACTGACTGCAGGACTGGATCCCAGCGCAGTTATAGGAGGCAAGCTTCCTGTTATAGACGCTTACGGAAGATTCGGAAAAAGCCAAAACTTTGTATGTGAAAGCTGCGAATTTAATAATACTTTCTTGAAAATGAATCCCGATATTGCAGTTATTCTTAACATTGACGAGGATCATTTAGACTTTTTCAAAAATCTTGACAACATTAAAAAATCATTTAGAACATTTGCTGATAAAACCACAAAAACCATTATCTATAACGGTGACGACCAAAACACCGTTGACACTCTTAAAGGAATAACAAACAAAAAGTTGATAAGCGTAGGCAGAAACGACAAAAACGAATGGGTTGCAAAAAATATTGATGTGCCCGGCGGATTTAAATCGTCTTATGACGTTTATCACAACGGTGAATTTGTAACAAAGGTTGAACTTTCGATACCGGGAGAGCACAATATACTTAACTCTCTTTGCGCTTTTGTTGCAGCATATGAAAGCGGAGCAGAGATTGATAAAATATGCAAGGGATTAAAAGAATTCGGCGGCGCGGCAAGGCGATTTGAGCATCTTGGAGTATACAGAGGAATTACATTTGTTGACGACTATGCACATCACCCAACAGAACTCAAGGTAACGCTTGAAGCGGCAATGAAAATGGGTTACAAGAGAGTTTGGGCGGTTCACCAGCCGTTTACATTTACAAGAACTTCTCTTTTACTTGATGATTTTGCAAAGGTTTTACAAATTCCCGACAAATGCGTAATATCGGCAATTATGGGAAGCCGTGAGGTTAACACCATAGGCATCAAGGCAAAAGACCTTGCAGATAAGGTTCCCGGTTCTGTGCAGTTAGATACTTTTGAGGAAATCTGCGACTATGTTCTCAAAAATGCACAGGAGGGCGATATGGTTATAACTCTGGGGTGCGGAGATGTTTATAAAGTTGCCAGAATGATGATAAACAGGCTCAAGGAAAACTCTTAATACGTTACGTATAATGTGAACAAGACGTAAACAATCTTGTCAAAATGCACAAAAGTCTTTACTTTTTTCGGCGGTAAATATATAATCATCTTAGCATTAGTAAGAGAGGTGTTCTTTCTTGAAAAAAGTTTTCGTTTTGCTTTTATCGGGAATAGTCGTTATCACAGGTGTTTTTGCATCCTGCTCAAAGGAAACTGAAGACAATACTTCATCACAGGGTGAAACAGTTCAGCAGGGACTTGAAGCAAACGCAGACGAGGTCGAAATCGTAGCAGAAACTGTTACAGATGAAAACGGCGAGCCTGTCACCGACGAGGACGGAAATGTCGTTACAACACTTGTGGCAAAGGAAGTAAACAGCGGCAGTAACAACAGCGGTAGCGCAGACAATTCGTACAGCGACGAAGAAACACTTGCAACAAATGCTACTGAAAATGAAACAGCCACCACAAAGCCCGGAGTTTCTTTAACCGAGTCGGCAAAAACAACGGCATTCAGCGGCAAAGAAACTGTACCGTCACTTTCAGATACGGGCAAAGAGGTTAATTTTTCCGAAAAGGATATTCTCATTGTTCAGTCTATGTTAGAGGTTCCTTATCTGTATACAGCTAACTATGAAAACGCCGAGGGAGTGCCAATTGAGATTGCAACTCACGCTGCTATATGGATGGCAGAACACGAGGGCAGCACAAGAAAAACATATCCGTCAAGTTCTGTTGTTTTGAATTTGTTTAAATATTTTGGTCAAACCGTTGTAAGTTTTAAAACAAAATGTAACGATGCAAATGCAAACAGCAGTACGCCTGCACCTATTACATATAACAAAAATGAAGATACATTTTCTATTTCAGAATTTACTTCTAAAAAACAGGATGTGCAAATTACCAAAATAGAAGATTTAGGCGATAATAATTTTTACAAAGTAACCGGTTCAGTAACAGGCTGCAATAAGAAAAAGGTTGTTGCAATAATTCAGAAAAACAGATTGGATACGTCTTTGGGCTTTTCTGTAAAAGCTCTTAAATGGTCATAACAAAACAGCACCTGTTAAAAGGTGCTGTTATTTTTTTGCAATGGTGTAATTACTTACTATTGTATAGTTTCAATAATAATGATATAATATTACGGTGATTAAATATTACCGTAATACTTTGCAGCAAAAATGAGGAAATTAAGATTATGAACATAGTAGCAATACTGGCAAACGGAGTAGGATCACGTTTTAAAAGCAACATTCCCAAACAGTTTCACAAAGTTAACGGGAAAATGGTAATTGAATACGTAATCGAAACAATATGCTCCAGCAGTAAAACAGATAAAATTGTAATTGCCACGAATATTGAGGCAAACAGCGTTTATCTGGCAGATATTTGCGCCAAAAACAATATTGATATGATTGAGGGCGGCTCAACCAGAAATCAAACTCTGAAAAACGTAATAGACTATATAGCTGAAAAATACAATTGTTCAAAGCTCATTGTCTGCGATGCGGTAAGACCGATGATTACAAGCGAGCTGATGGACAAATATTTTGATTTTCTTGAAGACAGCGACGCAGTAGTTACGGCACAGAAAATAACTGACTCCTTAGGGTGCTATGATTTTTTAAAAGTTGACAGAGAGCGTTACTACCTTATGCAGTCTCCGGAAGGCTTTAGGTTTAACCTGCTTGCTGATAATTTTGAGGAGGATTCACCGCTTACAGAAGTTACCCAGCAGCTTCCCGAGGGCAGCAAAATTCACCTTTACTTTGATTTCAACAACAATTTCAAGCTTACCTATCCTGCTGATTTAAAATATTTAGAGGCGCTTGTCACAGCAAGGGATAACGACGTTGATTTTTCAAACATTCTTGAAAATGTATCAAGACTTAACAAATACCTTAAACAAAACTATCCCTCTCAGGTAAACGACTGGTCCAAAACCCTTGAAAATTCAATTTCAAAACTTTTAAAAGAGTGGCAAATTACAGATTATAAAGTTATAAAGACATCGCATTTCGGAATTATCTTTATTGCAAAAAGCGTAAAATACGGCAAATGCGTTTTAAAAATAATTCCTCCTTTTATTGACAGGTATGAGGGGGAACGTTCCTGTTATCAAAGCATAAGCACAAGCTTTATGTGCGAACTTTACGATTACGACGACGAGTGCAGCGCCATACTTTTGGAAAAATGCGATGAAACTCAAGCAGAATTTTCTGAAAACAACACCGAACTGCTGGAATTTTTCGGCAAGATTATGGACTGCACGGATATTTATATACCGGATAAATACACAAGCAATTTCAAGGTATACAAAGAAGTTCTGACTGAAAAGACCAAACAAGACAACTTTGAATATAAAAACGACCTGATAATGAGTTATGTTAAAAAAGCAGTATCGCTGTTTGAGCAAACATTTAGTGACAAGGACTTTTCACTAATTCACGGCGATTTGCACAGATATAACATTATGAAAAAGCACGACAGCCTTGTTGCCATAGACCCTATCGGATATATTGCTCCGAAAGAGGTTGACATCGCCCGTTATATGGGTACGGAACTTTGTGACGGGAGCAATAATGTTGATGAAAAGCGGCGTGAAATGATTAACTATTTTTCACAAATTGCTGATAAAGACAAACTCGAAAAAATACTTTTCATTGATATTGTATTTCGTCTGCACAACAGTCTGTTTGAAAATGACGATTTTGTCCTTACAGACAAATGGTTAGACGTGTTAAAGAATTTAGGATATTAGATTCAGCACGGTAAAGCATTATCAAAGTATGATTTATTTTATATAATTTAAATAAATTGAATGAGGAGAAAAATATGAGTAAAAAGTTTAAAGTGTCCGTTATAGTCCCTGTTTATAATGTAGAGCCATACATTGAAGAGGCGTTAGAGTCTATTACCAATCAAACTCTCAATTTCAAAAGAAATATTCAGCTTGTTTTGATAAACGACGGCTCATCTGACGGCAGTGAGAAAATTTGTCTAAAATATGCAAACAAATATCCTAAAAATGTAATTTATAAATACAAGGAAAACGGCGGCGTAAGCTCTGCAAGAAATATGGCGCTTGACCTTGCAGAAGGAAAATATGTAACCTTCCTTGACCCTGACGACAAACTTGATTTAAACACTCTCAAGCTGTCCTACAAATTTATGGAAAAGCATAAGGATGAAATTGACTTGGTATCATTCAGGGTTCAGTTTTTCGAAGCGCAGGATAATTTCCATTCTCTTGATTTTAAGTTTGACAAGGGCTCGAGAATAGCAGACCTGAATGACAGAAAGGAGTTATTTACAATTCAGTCACTTGCCTGCACTAACCTGATTAAGAGAGAGGCTATCGGAGATTTAAGATTTGATACCACATTAAAATACGGCGAGGACTCTATTTTCATCAACAAAATAATTTTGAAAAAAGAGAAGGTCGGACTGCTTACAGACTGTCTTTACTACTATCGAAAGCGCTATGCAGGGGATTCTGCCGTAAACAATCAAACGTCTGACGTTTCATACTACACAGACACGTTAACAAACTATCATCTCGAGCTGATAAATTACTGCAAAAAAGTACGCGGATGCGTATCAAGAAATGTTCAGGCAATGGTGGCATACGACATATTTTGGCGTTTTACCACCGACCTTTACAACGAGGTGCTTAACGAAGAGGAGTTAAAGACATTTAAAGAAAGAGTTAAGGAAATTCTTTCCTATATTGACGACGACATTCTTCTTCACGTTCCCGCACACAAAACTATTGCCAGAAAGCAGGCGGCAATCAGATTTAAATACGGCATTGAGCTTGATGAGAATTTGAAATTCGACCCGCAGGACAACTCACTGCGTTTTAATGACAACGTTATATTCAGACCGCTTAAAACTAATGCAAAATGCTGTCAAATAGGCAAGGCTGAAATACAAAACGACGTGTTTGTTATTGATTTGTTTATGGCCCGCTGGATAATGCACAGCGAACATAATACGGCAAAAGTTGCATTTTATTTTAACGATGAAAAAGTTTATCCCGAAAAGCTGACAGATTATCACGGCGTTACAGAGAAGGACAGTCACGCTCAGGATAGCCCCTACTATTACCACTATCACTGGGAATGCCCTGTGGACAAGCTTGAGGCAAATGCAGAGATGAAATTCCAGCCTATTATTGAATTTGCCGAAGGGGAAACAAAAATCAATATGACCTACGGCAAGTTTGTTTCAAACAAAGTTGCGTTCCCAGAAGCATACAAATTCTACGGAAGATATCTTGTAAGATGCTATAAAAACTCTATACTTGTTTCCTGTCCTGCAAATCCCGAAAGCACAAGAAACACTCTTGAAAAAAGATGTATTAAATACTTGAAGGAAAACGGTCACGGCGACATTGCAAAAATCAGAGAAACTTTCAAGTCTTTTGAGGAAAAGGAAGCCCCGAAAGGAAAAGTATGGATTTTTGCCGACAGAATTGATAACGCCGGCGACAACGGCGAGGCAATATTTAAATACACCTGCGAGCACAAGCCCGAAGGAGTAAGACCTATCTTTATGATAGGCGAAAATGCGCCTAAAAACGTTATCAGCCGTTTAAAATCCGAAGGTGAAGTTGTATTTGCAGAGGACAAAAGATATCCTTATTTCTTCCTTATGGCAGAAAAAATCATATCTTCAAGCGCAGGTGAATTTACCATTAACCCATTTGCCGGCGACAGAATATATCTTAACGATATGTTTAAGTTCAGATACTATTTTACAAACCACGGCGTGAACTGCGGAAACTGCTCAAAGTGGCTTAACAAGTTTAACAAGGGTATTGACGTATTTTTCACCACGGGAGAAAACGAAAGTCAGCGAATTGTTGATGACGGTTATCTCTATACACGAGACCAAATTATAATTACGGGACTGCCAAGATACGACCTGCTGTATGAAGATTCCAAAAAGCAGATAATGATACTCCCTACTTGGAGAAGAGCTATCAAAGAAAGCTATGACATTAACACATCAAGCGTTTATTTTGACGGTTTCGTTAACACTGATTTCTTTAAATTCTATAACGGTCTTATCAACGACGAAAGGCTCTTAAATGCAATGCGTGAAAAAGGATACTGCGGAATCTTCTGCCTGCACCCGATACATATGAAGCAGAGCGTTGATTTTGAGGGTAACGACGTATTCAGAATAAACGAGGGCTTTGTAGATTACAACAAGGTATTTGCTGAATCTTCAATCCTTGTTACTGACTATTCAACTATTGCCTTTGACTTTGCCCACTTATGCAAACCTATTGTTTACTCGCAGTTTGACAAAGAGGACTTTTATAAAAATCAAGTTTATGACCAAGGCTTCTTTGACTATGAGGTGGACGGTTTCGGTCCTGTTTGCAAAGACAAAGACAGTGTAGTGGACGAGCTTATCTGGCTTATCGAAAACGACTGCAAAAACAGGTATCTTGACAGGGTAAAGGATTTCTTCGTATACCTTGACGATAATAACTGTAAAAGAGTTTACGATGTACTCATAAATGAAATATAAACAGAAAGCACAAACAATGCTCCCTTCATCAAGGCCATTGTTTGTGCTTTTTAATTACACGGATTTTTTTGCTGTTTTTAACAATAAAGCCCACTGCACCGTGAAACAAAAATATTGCAACTATCTGTTTTTAGTATTAAACAACTTAATTTTATTTCAACGAGGGCTTACGCAAACCATTTGACTATTTTATATTTAAGGCAAAACAAAAAGCCGTTTAAATATCAACTAACAACAAAAAGCAAGTTGATTTATATAAACGGCTTTATATTAACAAATTAGATTTTTAGAGTCGCTAATTCGTATAACTTGTATTACTTAATTGAAAACTTTTTTCTGTTAACTGTTACACAAGCTAATATGAAAACTGTTAAAGCTATAAAGATAGCAGTTAAAATTACGCTAACATAGTTAAATCCCGTCTGAGGACTTTTTTCACTATCATTTTTACTTACTGCATCATTATCCGCAGCGTTATTGTCACCTGTTGTGCCGGGCGCTTTCGTAACAGTTTCTGAATTGTCGCTTTCCTGTTTTTCTCCGCAAATCAGGCAAACGCCGTCTTTAAATCTATGGCCGGTTTCTGATATATCCGCAATATTCTTTATATCAGTATAAACATTTCCGTTAAATTCAACTGTTGCTTTATACGCCGTAACACCTTTTTGAGTACAGGTAGGCTCGGTTTTAACTGTAAATGAAATATCGGCATTTAAAGTTTTGATGTCACCGCAATTTTTACAAGTAAAAGTAACTAAAGCAGATGAAACAGTAAATCCATTTCCGTCAGGAACGGCTACATAGTTATTTTGTGCAGTATTAACAACTATCTCTCCCTCTTCTTCGGGAACAAAAGCTATATGGAAAGGGCCTTGTGCCGACGCCTTTTCTGCGACAACGAGATATGCACCATTTGAAGTTTCACGGCATTTTAAAGCATACTTGCCGTTTTTGAGTGTCATCAAGAATAAAACTTGACTCGTAAGAAGAATTAAAACTTGGCAATTGGATAACTAACTCTCCGTTATCCAAATCTGCAGGATGGACAGTTACAGGATTACTTGCATCAACAGTTATGCTGTCAGAAATAACCATACAACTGTTTAAACTTAAATTAACGTCGCCTGTACTAACGAAATTACTACAGCTAAAACCGCCGGTAACTGTTGAATTATTAATTGACAAAGTACCTAAAGGATTAAAACGACCGCCTATAACGCTGTTAGAAATCGTTACATCCTTTGTATCATCTACAAAAACTCTTGAGCCTGTCACATCGTTAAATGTAATATTACCTTCGCCTTGATATGAGGTGTTATACTTATAGAAAAATACTGCAGAAGAACCAAAATCAATATTTTCAAAAGTTAATGTTTTACCGTCGGTAACAAAAACATCATCTTCAAATTCAATATTAATCTTCTCTGATCCGTAGCCTTTAATAGTAACATTTTTTTACAATGGTAAACCAATACATCTTATCTATTTCAGTATTATAATCGTTTAACATTATAATAGTTCCGTTATCGTTAATATTACTTAAAGCATATATCAACGTTTGCACCGGTTCATCTATGCTGCCTATATTTGAATTGCTTCCGTTGACGCCGTCAACATAGATTATATCTAAATCAATTTTTTGAACTTCATAATCTTCTGATGTTATAGTTCCTCTTGTTCCGCTTGTACTTACAAAAGCATATCCGGGTTTACAAGTTACGCTTACTCTAAGCTTTTCTCCCCCCCATAGAAACAGGAATCGTATAACTTGGCTCGTTTGACAAAGGTGACGTTGACGGAGGATTTTCCCATTCAATATCAAAAACTTCTGCAACATTTACACCATCAATAAGATTGCTAACCTGCGGAGTCACTGTATTACCCGGAGAAAGCTTGCTTTCGTCAAGAGTAACATATGTGTTATATGTTTGTGTTATATCTTTAATCAAATTAATTTTGCAAACATCAGGTATCATGGCTTCGGGCAAAGTTCCGTAGTCCACATACGTTCTGTCCATACCGACAAAACTACCGTCGCCTGTTGTTGCAGCATGCCAATAACAATTTCCACCTGTCGGTGCTTCAATTTCTCCGTTATTTTCTACAGTGCCGTAAACATGAAGTCTACTTACAACTGAATTTTGCGTTTGAACAACAAATTTACCGTTGATTACCAACAAACCGGCTTCAAAATTGCCTGTTTTCATATTCCAAGTTAAAACCGAACCACTGTCGATTACTATTGTTTTGTCAGTATTAAGCTCTGATTTATATATAAGGTTACCTGAAATATGTATTTCGCTAACGCCTTCATCATTCAAAGCTTGCTCAAACTGATATACAGTTGTCACAGTTTCGGAATTTTCTGCAAATACGTGCATAGGAAATAATCCTATCATAAGCAGGCACGCCAAAAAAAAACGACAGAGTTTTACTCATTATGCTTTTTTTCGTCATTCAACATCCTTTCCTCACAAATAATTACCCTTTATTTACCCTCATAATAACACTAAGTAAAATCGTTTGCAATAATTAGGCGCATTTATATCCAAAAAAACACAACTCAAAAGCAAAAAGGTCAGCTATAAACATTGACTAACCTAAACGCAACTAAAATGCTTTGCTTCAATCACCCAAATATAGTTGACACTTCTCAACCTGTTTTGTCAAAAAAATAAGGACGCCACTATATAGCGGCGTCCTTATTTTCAATGTTTAATAATACTAATAGAGCTTTTCACCGTTTTCGATTGCCATTATCTGGTCAACTCTTGTTTTGTGTCTGCCGCCCTCAAATTCAGTATTGAGAAATACCTCTACAAGCTCAAGAGCAAGGCCTGCGCCGATAACTCTGTCGCCCATACAAAGAACGTTAGCATCATTATGTGCCCTTGTGTACTTTGCGCTGAAATAATCTGAACAGCAGCAAGCTCTTATTCCTTTAACCTTATTAGCTGCCATAGAAATGCCAACACCTGTTCCGCAGCAGAGAATTGCCTTGTCGCACTCCCCTGAAACTACCTTGTCGCAAGCCTTTTGTGCCGAAATGGCATAATCAAATCTTTCAGGTGAGTAACAGCCAACGTCAATATAGTCTATCCCTTTTTCCTCAAGATATTTTCTTACTTCCTCTTTAAGCGGAAATCCTGCGTGGTCGCTTCCTATTGCTATCATTTTAATTCTCCTTTTCTCTTTTCAGTTTAAGTTCTCTTTCAGCCTGACTTGGTCTTAAATAAACAGGCATAAGAGCTGACGGTGATATTTTTTCCTTATCAGCTGCTGCCTTTGAAACGCCAACGCCGTTTTGAAAGCGTCTTTTCTCGTCTGCAAGCCTTACGTTTTTCAGCCCCAAATTTTCAAAACACAGCTTTGCGCCGTCCCCTGCCACAATAACATTTTCACAGCTTTCAAGTTCCTGTCTTAAATCGTCAATACCGATGGCTCTGTCTTTGCAAAGCCTTGTTACAACACCCTTTTCCACTTTAAAAAGAGCATTATAAAACTGCATACGCCTTGCATCCATAACAGCACAGACAACTGCGTTTTCATCTGTAAAATTATACGCTATCGCCTCAAGGGTAGAAACGGGGATACAGGGCACGTCATCGTTAAAGGCAAGCCCTTTAACAGTGGCAACGCCTATTCTTATCCCTGTAAAAGAGCCGGGTCCCGCCGTTACTGCGATTGCTTCCAGCTCACTGTATTTATGAGCGCCCATAACTCTTTTAATCATAGGCAAAAGGGTTTCACTATGGGTAAGCCCTGCATTAACAAACTCCTGACTGATTACCTCTCCCCCGTTTGTTAATGCGCAGGAGGCAGTAACAGCAGAAGCATCAACTGATAATATCATTAGTCTTCCTTACTGTATATCTTGAATTTTCTTTTATTTTGCCCAAGTCTTTCAATCTCTACTATAACAGCGCCTTTGGGCAAAGCGCCGTAAACATTTTCACTCCACTCAATCGCCATATATGCGTCTGTGTCGAGATAGTCAAAAAATCCTGTGGAATACAAATCGTCCCACCCGTCCACACGATACATATCAAAATGGTGGAGAGTATTTTTGTCACCGATATAGGTGTTGCATATAGCAAACGTGGGAGATGATACATCACAGTCAATACCAAGTCCTTTGGCAAGTCCCGTGGTAAATGCGGTTTTGCCCATTCCAAGACCGCCTATAAAAGCTACTATACTGCCTTTTGGCAAACTGCCGGCGATTTCTTCCCCCAGTTTTACTGTTTCATCATAGCTTTCGGTAATAAATTCTTTCATTAGAAAAGTCCTACTGTATTTCCGTTTTCGTCAATATCAATCTGATATGCCGCCGGAGATTTTGAAAGTCCCGGCATTGTCATAATCGAGCCTGTTTGAAGCACAACGAATCCTGCTCCGTTAGAAAGGCTTGCAGAGGAAACAGTAATTCTAAAGCCTGACGGTCTGCCCAGCGCCTGGGGATTATCTGACAGACTGTATTGTGTTTTTGCCATACACACAGGCATTTTGTCAGCACCCAGAGAAATAAACTCGTCAAGGCTCTTTTTCGCCTCTTTAGTATAGTCAACGCCGTCTGCGCCGTAAATTTCTTTAGCAATAGTTTCTACTTTTTCATAAAGAGGAGCGTCAATATCATAAAGAAATTCAAAGTTGTTTTCCTTTTCGCAGGCGTCGGCAACTTTTTGTGCCAGTTCCTTTGAGCCTTCTCCGCCTTCTGCAAAGCATTTTGTTACGGCAAATTCAGCACCCCTGCTTTCACAGAAGTTCTTTACAAATTCTATTTCCCTGTCGGTATCGGCATAAAAATGATTAATTGCCACAACCACAGGAACTCCGTATTTATGAAGATTGTCAATATGCGCTCCAAGGTTTACACTGCCCTTTTGAAGCGCTTCCATATTTTCCTTTGCCAGCTCCGTTTTAGGCACTCCGCCGTTATACTTCATAGAACGCACTGTTGCCACAAGCACAATACAGGAAGGTTTAATTCCTGCAAAGCGACACTTAATGTCAAGAAATTTTTCAGCGCCCAAGTCAGAACCGAAGCCAGCCTCGGTAATACAGTAATCAGCCAATTTGAGAGCTGTTTTTGTAGCACGAACCGAATTACAGCCGTGAGCGATATTGGCAAAAGGACCGCCGTGCATAATTACAGGTGTATTCTCCAAAGTCTGAACAAGGTTTGGCTTAATTGCATCTTTAAGAAGGACTGTCATGGCACCGTTTGCCTTAATATCACGGCAGTAAACAGGCTTGCCGTCATATGTGTAGGCAACAAGGATTTTACCAAGTCTTTCTTTTAAATCAAACAAATCCTCGCTTAAGCACAGAATCGCCATAACCTCGCTTGCCACAGTAATAATAAAGTGATCCTCACGGGGAATACCGTTAAGTTTACCGCCAAGAGAGCAAACAATGTTTCTTAATGCCCTGTCATTCATATCAAGGCAGCGTTTTATTTGCACTCTTCTCTGGTCGATACCAAGCTCGTTACCCTGCTGAATATGATTGTCAAGAATAGCGCACATTAGGTTGTTTGCACTTGTAATTGCGTGCATATCGCCGGTAAAGTGAAGATTAATATCCTCCATAGGTACAACCTGTGAATAGCCGCCTCCTGCTGCACCGCCTTTAATTCCGAAAACAGGACCAAGGGAAGGCTCCCTAAGGGCAACTATTGATTTCTTTCCTATTTTTGCCATTCCCTGACTCAAACCGATAGATACAGTTGTTTTGCCCTCGCCCGCAGGGGTAGGGTTTACTGCTGTCACAAGAATAAGCTTTCCGTCTTTTTCATTTTTGAGTCTGTTTACAGCATCATTGCTTATTTTAGCTTTATAGTAACCGTAAGGCTCAAGTTCTTCATTTTTTATACCGATTTCTTCAGCAATTTCTGAAATTTTCTTCATCTTTGCCTGACTTGCAATTTCTATATCAGATAACATAAATTTGCTCCTTATCAGTATTCTTAAGGGTTATTATATCATATTTAATTTGATATTCCAACAATAATATACATAATTTTGCTATTGACTTGAAATGAGTTTTATAATTTAATATAATATAACTTAAACAACGGTGACGGGAGGTTGATAGACAGCTATGAAACAAAACAGAATAGGCTTTTTCGGCGGTCTTGATTTTGTTACTGCAATTACCGCTGTGCTTTGTTCTGCTTATGGTCTTACTCTCGTTTACAGTGCTACCCACTCCTCTCTTGCAGAGGGGCAAATAATCTCAAGCGATGTAAGAAGTATGCTGGTTTCCGTTATGGGCGGACTTGTTTTTGCCATAATAGTTTCCAACATTGACTACGAGATTATATCAAAACTGTGGCCGCTTATAGCAGGAGGATGCGTGCTGCTGATGATAATTACATTTATTTTCGGCGTTGCTCCCCCTGACAGACCCGACGCAAAATCCTGGCTGGATTTGAAAATATTTTACTTTCAGCCCTCAGAGCTTTTAAAAGTGGGATTCATAATTTCTTTTTCATATCATCTTGACATGGTTAAAGACCATATCAACAGGATAAAAACAATTATCCCGCTGGTTATTCACGGGGCAATACCTGTTGGGCTTGTTCTCATTACAGGTGATGCCGGCTCTGCTCTTGTATTCCTTATTATGTTTATCGGAATGCTGTTTTTTGCCAAGGTAAATATGGGCTATTTCGTAGCAGGAATATGCGCAATCATCGTAGGATTTGCAGTGGCTTGGCAAACCGGATTAATTAACGGTATTCAGAGAGAGAGAATTACGGCGTTGTTTTATCCCGAACAATATCCTGACGCAATGTATCAGCAAAACAATGCTAAAATCGCAATGGGCGGCGGAGGATGGACAGGACAAGGATTTCTTAAAGGCACAATGACCCAAAGCACTGATTTTACAGTCCCTGCAAACGAAAACGATATGATTTTATCTGTTGCAGGGGAGGAATTTGGTTACATAGGCGCTATTGCCCTTATACTGCTTCTTTTAATTCTTGTTCTCAGAGTTCTTTCAACAGGTCTTAAAGCAAGGGATAATGTAGGATATTTAATGTGCAGCGGAATTTCCACAATGCTTTTTGCACAGATATTTATTAATGTGGGAATGGCGCTCTCCCTGCTCCCCTGTATCGGAATTACCCTTCCTTTATTTTCGGCAGGCGGTTCGTCATCACTTTGCATTTATCTTGCTTTAGGCATTGAGCTGAGCGTTTACAGATATTCAAAATCGCAGAGCAAATCATTGTTTTACACACAGTAAAAGTAAAAGCCTGACTCTTAAGAGTCAGGCTTTATTTTTATGCTTTTGTAATATTGACTGTCACCTTATATTTTCCGTAAACCCAGCAGGTATCAGATTTTTCTACTGCTGTTGCTGCGTCAAATGTGGTAAGACCTGTTTTAATTTCCTTGCTGTCGATTTTTGACAAATCAACTACAAGCTTAATATTTGAGGAGGTTAGATTTTCAACATTTTCCTCCTTACCGATAACTGTTACTTCGTTTGAACTTATGCTTGTTACCGTTGCTTTATAGCCGTCAGGCACGTTAATAACGCTGCCGTTTGACGTATTTACATTTACCGTTGTGCTTACATAATCGGAAGGCACAGTTACTGTTGCCGTGATAGTATCAATATTATCAAGAACAACTATTCCCTTCATCGAATCTACATTAAACGTAAACTTGTTTTCGCCCACATTAAGCTGGGAGAAATCAATAGTGCCGATATTTGCCACTTTAATGTCGGCATCCTCCAGCACGCCTGCGCTAACTCTTTTCACGCTGTAAGCGACGTCAAAATCAGCTGTACTTACACGACTCGGCTTGCCGGTAAACGAAGCCGAAACATCAAGAGTCATTTCCTTTAGGACAGGAATGGTTATAGTAAGACTTTCGCCGCCGGTGTCAATAGTTATATAGCTTACCCTTGAGCCGTAGCTGTCAACAGCCGTCAGTGACAAATCCATAGACGTTGTCTGGTTTAACTCTTTTTCAATATTAACATTTGACACAACGCTTTCAACCTGGCTCACATAAGTTCTGGGACCTCTCACTGTAACGGTGCTTTCGCTAAGCAAAGGCTCGCCCATCATATAACCGTCTGCAATAAAGTCCTCATTGGTATAGCGTATGTCTATATCCATAGTTTTTTCTTGTTCAATATCAAAGTAAGCGCGGTAAACAGTGGGATAATAGCTTGTTACTTTAAAATCCGAATTGTTATTTGTATCAACCTTAATAGGCACATCTGTATACCCGCTGTTAGTAACGGCGTTGGTATCAAGGGAAATATTAATATTGTCTGCACTTACCTCCATTGCAAGATATTTCTTGCAGCTTACCGTTACGTCAACATCAATACTTTCATCACCGAAACACTTAAGTCCCAGCTGTTCTGCGGCAGAGCCGCTGAAATCCACTGTTACGGGAACAGTAATTGTTTTTGTAGTTTCAGGCGAGAGATTAATAGATGTAGCAATCCACACCACTAACGAAAGAACAATTGAAATAATTATCAAATACTTGTCGTTATAGATAAGCTTTCGCAAGGAGAATTTTGATTTTTTCTTTTTATTTGCCATTATTTCTTATCCTCCTTACAAGCCTTGTGATTATCCTTTCATCCGAGGAGGATCCGGTAGGAACAAATTCTGTGGTAAGAATATCTCTTAAATCACCAACGGACATTCCTGTGCTGAGAACACCGTTTTGCGCAACTGAAATAGCTCCTGTTTCTTCACTGACAACGACTACCACAGCGTCGCTCTGCTCCGTTATTCCGATAGCCGCTCTATGCCTTGTACCGAATGAAGAAGACACCGTTTTTTGAGTAAGGGGAAGAATACATCCCGCCGCAAAAACTCTTCCGTCGCGGATTATCATAGCTCCGTCGTGAAGGGGAGATTTTGGGAAAAATATATTTTCCACCAGTTCCCTTGATACTTTGGCATTCAACTCAGTACCCGTTGCAATAACGTCGCCCAAAATTGTGTTGTTTTCAAAACAGATAAGAGCCCCTACTTTTTGGTCGCTCATATTTGAACAAGCTTTACAAACAGCGCTTATGCCGTCTGACAATTCTGCAATTTCTACTGCAACTCCGGGATGGATAATGGTTTTAAAGCTTTTTGCTGTTGCGCCGTGGCCAACCTGTTCAAGTATATTCCTGATTTCAGGGCCGAAAAGTATAGCAACAATAATAAGAATGTTTGAAAATATTGATTTAAATATAAAGCTGGAAGCCTCCATATCAAGCAGGTTTACAATACCGTAAACAATGGCAAGATATATAAGACCTTTAGCAAGCTGAATAGCTCTGCTTTCCCTTATAATGCGGATACAAATATAAAAAATAATCGCCACAAGGCATATATCAAAAAAGTCCGAAATAGTAAAGGTTGAAAACAGGCTTAATATTTTGTTTAAGATGTCTGTAATCTGATTAAGCATAAGATACTTCCTTAATTCGTTATAGGAATATTTTAACACACATAAGAAAATAAATAAAGCAATTATCAGATTTTTTTTAAATAGTTTAAAAAAACTTCACATTCCTTTTGTGTGGTGAAAACAGAGGGACTAATTCTCACTGTTCCTCTGTCCTGAGTGCCTATAAACCGATGCGCAATCGGGGCGCAGTGAATTCCTGCCCTTACGGCAATCCCTTTGTTTGCAAGCAGTCCTGCCGTCTTTTCGGAATGGTAATCTCCCGCATTAAAAGACAGTATAGGCGCTGTTTTAAATTTTTTAGGATACGGCGTATAAAGCTGTATATTTTTATTTTTTTCTAAATGTGAGTAAATATATTCTATAAGTCCTAATTCGTGATTGTAAATATTTTCTGTCTTCTTTGCTTTCACAAATTCAGCGCCTGCATTCAGCCCTAAAATTCCGCTGTTGTTAAGAGTCCCTGATTCAAGTCTGTCAGGGAGATAGTCAGGCTGTGTTAATTCGAGAGAGGAAGAGCCTGTACCCCCTTCAATTATGGTGTCAAGGGTTATGCCCTCTCTAACTGCGATAAAACCTGTTCCCATAGGGCCGTAAAGTCCTTTGTGTCCGGCACAGCAAAGAATATCAATAAAATCTCTTTTCATATTCGTATCAAAGACGCCTATGCTTTGAGCTCCGTCAAGAATGAAGCGGATATTTTTCTTTCTTGCAAGAGCGCCTATTTTGCCCACAGGCAAAGCACAGCCGAAAACATTTGACGCTCCTGTGCAAACAATCAACGCCGTTTTGGGATTTATCAGCATTTCAATATTATGGAGAAACTCGTCGTCATTATAACTGTACGGCGCTATATCATAACTTATAATTTCTTTGTCTTTGAGCGCCTGCACCGTTCTTGAAACCGCATTATGCTCAAGGCTTGAAATTATTATATGATCTCCTTTTTTTATGCTTCCTTTAACTGCCATATTGAGTGCCATGGTACAATTTTGAGTAAATGCTATATTTTGCGGAAGGCAGTTAATCAGAGAGGCAATATTTTCTCTTGCGTTATAGATTTTTTCAGACGTAAGCACAGACTTTTTATAACCCCCTCTGCCGCTGTTGAAAGAATACTCGCTCATTGCCTTGTTTACAGCGGCATAAACCTCTTTTGGTTTCGGGTAAGTGGTTGCACTGTTGTCAAGATATATCATTCTCTGTCAACACTCCTAACCCTGACGCCGCTTTTTTCAACTATATTTACAGGCTCATCATCCTGAGCTCTGACCACGATAACATATCCGCAGCCATCTGTTTTAGTGGGGTTTTCCAGCCTTTTTATAACCGGCTTATAGCCCTGTCTTTTCAGAGCCGCCGCCCCTCTTTGAGCATTGGTTACCGAGCCTACCTTCATATACAAAATCATAAAAAAAACAACCTCATTTCATTACATACTTTATTGTATGCAAAAATGAGGTTGTTCGGTTAATTTACACTATGTTAAGCCAAGTCTATTTCAAAATTACTTCCGTCTGACAAAGCTGCGGTTACTTTAGTGCCGTTTATTTCAAAGGACTGTGACTGCCTTAATTTATCAAAAGCTCCGTCACCTGTTTCGGTTACTTTTTCACCGTCGGTATATGAATATGTTGCGTTAAGAGAAGTATCGCTCATTGCAAAAAATTTAAGCGCCTTGCCCTGATTGTCCTCTATCTCGCTGTAGGCATCAAAATAATACCATTTGCCTTCAAATTGAACAAGGGAAATAAAGCTTGCTTCCCCGTTTCCCACAACGTGACAAGCCTTGCCGCCACCCTGAAGTACAAGATACTCAAAAAGAGCGTTTATTGCTGATGAATACCCTTTTTTCTGCACAAGTGCGTCATACGGAGTAAGCACAGAACTGTCGGCAGTAAAATTCTTTGTGATATAAGTATACACGTTAAAAATATAGTTATCTGTGCTTACCTGTGAATAACCGCACTCCTCTTTAATTGAAAGAATCATACTGTCAAACTCGTCCACAAGTTTTTTATGCTCTTCAAGAGAGTTTTTGTACTTTATTTGATAACCGCTGTTATCCGGTAGAATTTCAATACTCTCCACCAAAGAGGAAAGAGGAAAGCTGGTATAGTAAAGCTGATTAACATTTTCAAGCTGAAGCATATTAAAATTAACCTGCTCGTCCCCGTTCATAATTGCCTGACAAATCTTTTCATAGGCGTTTACGGCACTTTCGTCAAAATCCTCATAATGACTGTCTACCGTAATTGATACTGCATCGGTTTCTTCTTTTTGCTCTGACTTTTCCGCATCTTTTGAGCAGGCGGCAAATACCGCAACACTAAGCGCCAACACAAGAAATAACGATATAATCTTTTTCATAAATTCACTATCTTCCCATCATATAAAGTTTATCTGTATTATTTTCAAAAAAGTTTTTATACGCCGTGCAATAGTCGGCGCTTTGCTTATTTCGCTTGCATCCTCCCCCGCGACAGAGAGAAAAATGGGGGCATTTTTTGCATCTTTCATCAAGAATAAATGAATTTTTTAAAAACTCCACTGATTTTTCACTGTGGTAAAGACTGTTAAAATCCATTTCATTTATATTTCCAAGATACCACTCGTCCGTACAGTAAAAATCGCAGGGATAAACACTGCCGTCGCCCTCCACTACAAATTGGGTGGAACAGCAGCCGTTCATACCGCACTGCTCTGCATTCTGTCCCTTTGCAAGAGCAACGTAGTTGTCAAAACAGCGAACGGACATATAATCGCCTCGCATATAGCCGTTAAAATAGATTTTAAAACAACGGTTTAAAAAGTCGCCGTAATCATCGCAGCTCATATAAAGGCTTGGGTCATAGTTATCGCTAAAAGGTTTAAGGCAGGGGATAAACTGCAAATAACGCAAATCATTTTCTTTGAAAAACCTGTACGCCGTTTTGAAATTTTTTGCAGTGTTTTTTGTAAGAACAGATAATATGTTGAAAGTAACTTTGTGCTTTTTTAAAAGTTCTATTCCTGCCATTACCTGCTCAAAGGAACTTTTGCCGTCGGGATAAACACGATATTTATTCATATCTTTATCCCCGTCAAGAGATACGCCCACAAGAAAGCCGCTTTCAGCCAAAAAGCAGGCGGTTGCGTCGTCTAAAAGAGTGGCGTTTGTTTGAAGACAATAGTGGATTTTTGAGCCTTGATTATTATTTTTCTTAACAAAGTCCGCAAAACTTTCAAAAAAATCCAAACCTCTTAAAAGAGGTTCACCGCCTTGAAAAGTAAAATAAACGTCCTCCCCTTTTGCGAAATCGAGGGCGCTTTTTATAACCCTTTTCGCCGTTTCAATGCTCATCATTCCCTTTGAATACTCTTTTCTTTCTAAAGACAGCGAATGATAGAAGCAGTATTCGCACGCCAGATTGCAATTACTTGAGGCAGGTTTAAGCATTACCGATATTGCCATAAAATCACCTGTGAGTAATTATATAATAAATTTTCATTTTTAACAAGACTGTAATAGAAAAGAGATACCGAAACGGTATCTCTTTTGTTGTAATAATTATTCGTCGTCGCTTGAAAGCTTAAGAACGGCAAGAAACGCCTCCTGGGGAACTTCCACAGAACCGAACTGGCGCATTCTCTTTTTACCTTCTTTCTGCTTTTCAAGAAGTTTTTTCTTACGGGTAACGTCGC
>CALWVQ010000002.1 GCA_944385025.1 uncultured Eubacterium sp. | reverse complement strand
GACTGATTGTTTTTCTTGTTTGGAGAATACTTGTAGGAGTTACTGAAAACTCATCAAGTCCCCACTCTACAAGCTTGGGAATAAGGTTTACGTCTGCCGCAGCTTCGCCGCACATACCAACCTCGATACCCTCTTTTTTTGCATTTTTAATAGTCATTTCAATAGCTCTTAAAACAGATGGCTGAAAAGTATCGTAAAGATTGCTTACCTTTGCGTTACCTCTGTCAACTGCCATTGTGTATCCTGTTAAATCGTTAGTACCAATAGAGAAAAACTCTACCTCTTTAGCAAGCAAATCGGAAATAAGCACTGCTGACGGAGTTTCTATCATTACTCCCACAGGGACTGAGTTATACTCAATGCCCTTATCTGAAAGTTCCTGTTCGCACTCCTTGATAATTTCCTTTGCCTTTTTAACCTCTTCAAGACAGGTAACAAGAGGAAGCATAATTTTAATATAACCGTATGCAGAGGCTCTTAAAATCGCCCTGATTTGATTTTTAAAAAGTTCGGGATTGTCAAGGCAATATCTTATAGCCCTGTGACCGAGGAAAGGATTTTCTTCCTTTTCAATATGAAGATAAGGAATTTCCTTATCCCCGCCTATATCGAGAGTACGGATAATAACCTCTCTGCCGTCCATTGCTCTTGCCACTGTGGAATAAGCCTCAAACTGCTCCTCCTCGGTGGGCTCGTGAGCTCTGTCCATAAACAGAAATTCCGTTCTGAAAAGTCCTATGCCCTCGCCGCTGTTTTGAAGCACGTTTTGCACATCTTCAGGCTTGCCGATATTTGCATAAACAACTTTTTTTACTCCGTCCTTTGTTACGGTAGGCTTGCCGATAAACGCTTTAAGGCTGTCCTTTTCCTTTTGGTATTCCCTGTCTTTTTCCTCATACTCTTTAAGCTCTGCCTCGGTAGGATTTACAATAATTTTACCCTTAAAACCGTCTGCAATAAGAGTTTCGCCGTCTTTTATAACTTTAGTAGCGTCTGCAACAGACAAAACAGCAGGCAGTCCCATTGCCCTTGCAAGAATTGCGCTGTGGCTGGTTACGCCGCCCACCTCTGTTACAATAGCATTTACATTTTCCTTATTTATCTGGCTGGTCATTGAGGGGGTAAAATCTTTTGCCACCAAAATACTGCCCTTTGGCACTGATGAAATATCCACCGTTTCAATTCCAAGAAGCAGTTTCAGAAGGCTGTCCTTTATGTCCTTTACATCGGAGGCTCTCTGATTTGTAAGTTCGTCGTCCACCGATGAAAACATATCTATAAACATATTGCACACGGTGTCTACTGCTTTTTCGGCAACAGAGCCTGCATCAATATTATCCTGCATCTGTGAAATCATAAACGGGTCGCTGAGCATTACGATATGACCCTCTAAAATCTCTGCCTCTTTATCACCCGCCGTTTCTTTTACACTTTGGGCAAGAGCTTTTGTTTCTTCAATAAAGCTGTCAACAGCTTTTTGAAGTCTGTCCTTTTCCGACTGGGCGTCGGTATAACGCACATTGCTGTAATCGGTGCTTACGTCCTCTAATACAATAGCCGTTCCTATGCCGTAGCCTTGACTTGCAGGCGTTCCTTTTAACATTGATAACCCTCCTCGGTGGAAAGAGTACAGCACGGGCGCTGTACTCTTTTTTTCTATTATTACTCGCCGAAACCGCTTTCAATCATTGCAACTGCCTCTTGGAGCATTTCATTCTCGTCGGGGCCGTTACATTCAACGGTAATTTCGGAGCCGCACTTAATGCAAGCCGCCATAATGTTCATTATACTTTTACCGTTAATTTTTTTTTCGCCGGCAATAATCTCCACGTCTGACGCATATTTTGTCATTGCGGTAACGAACACGTTAGCCGGTCTCATATGAAATCCCATTTCATTGGTGATTTTTACTGTTTTGGATACCATACTTATTCTCCTTATGCCTTTTCAGTTCTGTTTTTCTTAAGAAGTGCAAGCATTAATGCACCTGCTACCGAGCCTGCTACAAGAGCAACTATATATCCAAGAGGATTGTCGCAAACGATGAATGTGAAGATACCGCCGTGAGGTGCAGGACAGGCTACGTTAAACAGTGATGTTACAAGGCCTGCTACTGCTGAACCTACCATACAAGACGGAATTACTCTCAGCGGGTCAGCTGCAGCGTAAGGGATTGCGCCCTCTGTGATAAAGCAAAGTCCCATAAGATAGTTTACAGGTCCGCTCTTAAGCTCTTCGCTGTTCCACTTTTTCTTGTTGAATGTTGTTGAAAGAGCGATTGCAATAGGAGGTACCATACCGCCTATCATAACAGCCGCCATAATCCAAGTGTTGCCGTCTGCAATAGCGGCAGTACCGAATACATAAGCTGCCTTGTTGAAAGGACCGCCCATATCAATAGCCATCATAGCAGCAAGAATAACTGAGAGAAGAAGTCGGCTTGTTTCGCCAAGAGATGCAAGACCGTTTGAAAGTGCAGTGTTAAGAACGCCGATTACCGGGTTGATAAGACACATAATTACGCCCATAATCAACGTACCGAAAAGGGGATAAATAAATACAGGTTTAATACCGTCCATTGATTTCGGAAGCCAGCTGAATGCTTTTTTAAGCAGTTCAACGATAATACCTGCAAGGAAACCTGCAAGCAATGCGCCAAGGAAACCTGAAACAGCGCTGCCGTCGCCCACAAGGTCTTTGTTTTCAAAGAATGCGTTAAATGTGTAACCGTTTGCCGCAAAAAGTCCGCCTACGAAGCCGGGGAGCAAACCGGGTCTGTCGGCAATTGATTGAGCGATATATGCTGCAAGAATAGGAAGCATAAATGCAAATGCCGCTTTACCTATCCAGAATACTACTGCCGCAATGTTGTTTGTGAAACCGAATGTTCCGCCCACGTCTGCGTTACCTGCGATTGTATCAATAAGGAAGCCGAGAGCGATAAGAACACCGCCGCCTACTACGAACGGAAGCATATGGGATACACCGTTCATAAGGTGCTTATAAAGCTTATGGCCGAAGCTTTCCTTTTCGTCGTCGTCTGCCGCACTTACCTCGCTGCTGTCTGCGTGGTAAACAGCGCCTTTGCCGTCAATAATCTTCTGAATTAACTCTTCAGGCTTATTGATACCGTTAGAAACTGATGTTTTAATAACGGGCTTACCGTCAAATCTGCCCATCTCAACGTTTTTGTCAGCAGCAATAATAATGCCGTCGCACTCTGCAATTTCTTTTTTGGTGAGAACGTTCTTTGCGCCGCCTGAACCGTTTGTTTCAGCCTTAACGGGATAGCCCATTTTTTCGCCTGCTTTTTCAAGAGCTTCAGCTGCCATATAGGTATGGGCAATACCTGTAGGGCAGGCAGTTACTGCAAGAATTCTGTATCCTGTCTTAACCTCTGTCTGCTTTGGCTCGTCAGGATATTTTTCGCTTTCCTTTTTGTCGATTATTGAAAGAAATTCTTCTGTTGTTTTTGCATTTCTCAAATCGGCGCAGAACTCAGGCTCCATAAGCATTACCATAAGTCTTGAAAGAATTTCAAGGTGAAGATCGCCGTCAAGTGGTGCTGCAATCATAAACAGAATGTCTGACGGTTTTCCGTCAGGTGCCTGATAGTCAACACCGTTTGGAACTGTAATGGCCGATAACGCAGGAACTCTTACGCTGTCTGATTTTGCGTGAGGAACTGCAATTCCCTCGCCGATTGCTGTTGAACCCTGTGCCTCTCTGGCAAGGATTGCTTCCTTATACTTTTCTACGTCTGCAAGATTTCCCGCACCGCTGTGCAGAGATATAAGTTTGTCAATAGCCTCGTCTTTGGAGGCAACTGATACGCCAAGCTCTATTGCGCTTGCTTTTAACAAATCAATTATTCTCATAGGTTACCCCTCCTGTTGTAAATACTCGCTTTGGAGCATTTTATCAATTTCATTTTTTGTTGCAAGACCTGATGAAAATGCTGTTGCATTGCCGCATGCCGAGCCTAATTTTAAGGCATAAGCATAATCTTTTTCCTTTACATAGCCTGCTACAAAGCCTGCTACCATTGAATCGCCGCACCCTACGGAACTGATAATTTTGCCGGGAACATTGCCCATTGTATGAACTTTACCGAACTCATCAATAAGCGCCGCACCGTCTTTGCCTCTTGAAACAAGCACATTTTTTGCGCCCATTTCCTGTAGCTTTTTCGCATACTTTTCAATATCCTCAAGAGCCGTGATTTCCACCCCGAAAATCTCGCCCAGCTCGTGATGATTGGGTTTTACCATAAAAGGCTTATACTTAAGCACGTTTTTAAGCAAATCCCCTGTTGCGTCAACTACAAAGTTAACTCCTTTTCCGTCAAGCCTTTCAAGAATTTTTTCGTACATATTATCAGGCAAGGCTTTAGGAATTGAGCCTGCAAGGATTAAGTAGTCTTTCGACTTTAATTCCTCAAGCTTTTCAAAGAGAGCATCTACTTCCTCCCTTTTGATTTCGGGACCGTTTGCATTAATGTCAAGCTCCCTGTCGCACCTTATCTTGACATTAATTCTTGTATAGCCCTCTTTCAAGTGAACAAAGTCGGTTTTTATGCCGTCTGAAACAAGCATATCCTCAATTTGCTTACCTGAAAATCCTGCCACAAAGCCCAAAGCCTTATTCTCAACCCCAAGCCTTGTAAGGATTACCGAAACATTTATTCCTTTTCCGCCGTAATGAATTTCTTCACTGCGTGTACGGTTAATATCCTTTGACTGCAAACCGTCAACTCTCATAATGTAGTCAAGGGCAGGATTAAAGGTTACAGTATAAATCAACTAAAGCACCTCCTTTACAACTGTTTTCTTTTTTATTTTTTCACTTTCGCATTTGTCGGTAATTATACAGGCGGTATCAAGAGAACCGAAACTGACGGCAGACACTTTGCTGAATTTGGAACTGTCTGCCAGCACATAGGAAACAAAGCTCCTTTCAATAACTACTGCCTTGAGCATTGCCTCCTCTGTATCGGGGGTTGTGTAGCCCTGCTTTTCGCTGATACCGTTAACTCCTAAAAATGCTTTGGTGAAAGAATATTTTTGCAGATTTGTTGCCGCCACAATGCCGATTATCGCCTCTGTTGACTGCTTTAGCTTTCCGCCCAACACAACTGTGGTGCATCCGTTTTTAACAAGCTGTTTTGCGTGGTCAATGCCGTTAGTGACAAAGGTCGCTTTGGAGTTTGTTAAATAGGTTGTCATCAGCAGCGTAGTTGTACCTGCGTCAACATAAACAAAATCGTCATCCTGTATCTGGCTTGCCGCATATTTAGCAATCTCTTTTTTCTTATCAATATTTTTTGTCAGTTTTTCATCAATATTATCTTCAAAACTTACAAATTCTTGATGAAGTGCGGTGGCGCCTCCGTGCACTTTATTAAGTTTACCCTCTTGAGCAAGATGAACAAGGTCTCGTCTGATTGTTGACTCGCTGGTGGATAATATCTCAGTAAGTCTTGCAACTGTTACAGACCCCTGTTCGCTTAAGATTGATAATATTTTTGATTGTCGGTCTTGAGTAAGCATACGTTATACTCCTGAAAATATTGATTGCAAGAAATTAAATATGCCTGGCTTTCTTTGCACCTTTATTATAAAATATCGTTCGTTTTCAGTCAATATCATTCAAAATAATTCGTTATTATTCACCAACAGTCACTTTCCCCTTTGGTTAAAGTGCATATTATCCACATATATTATGACCGTTTATGACCGTTTTATTAAAAATGTTCAATTAAATCGGTCATCGTTTCATTATTTTTATTAATTAATACATTTTTATATGTACTTACACCTATTATGTGGTATAATTAAGGCGGTTAAGGAGAAATTCAGATGAAAAGCAAGTTAAGAAGCACTGTTAGAAAAATCGAATATCACAGAAAAGAAAGTTTTTACCTTATAATAAGAGGACTTGAGGTAGGTATTTTTTCAGGTCTTGTGGCTGTTTTTTACCGTTATCTCATTACTTTTTCAGAAGAAAAGCTGATGGACGTTCTTGACATTATAAAAGGTAATCCCATTAAAATTACGGTATGGTTTTTAATTTTAGTGTGCATAGGAATTGCTGTGGCGCTTATCAACAGATTTATCCCCTTTGTTGCAGGGTCAGGTATTCCACAGATAAGCGGCGAAATAAAAGGCTACATTAATCCGCAGTGGTGGAAGGTAATGATAGGCAAGTTTATCGGCGGAGGTCTTTCCGTTTTCGGCGGACTTTCTCTTGGCAGAGAAGGCCCCAGCGTTCAGCTTGGCGGTATGGCGGCAAAAGGCATTGCCAAAATCACAAAAGCTGACAAAACCACCGAACTAAGAATGATAAGCTGCGGTGCAGGAGCAGGTATGGCGGCGGCGTTTAACGCTCCCTTGGCAGGCACAATGTTTGTTTTGGAGGAAATTCATCACTCCTTTGACAAAAGCGTGCTTTGTATGGGAATTGTTGCCACAATAACTGCCGATTTTATTTCAAAGCTGTTTTTCGGTCAAAGCACCACTTTTAACTATGACACAGTTAATTTTCCTTTAAGATACTACTGGCTTTTAATAATTTTAGGCGTTATTTTGGGCGTAAGCGGTATCTGTTATAATATTATTATGGTTAAGGCACAGGATATTTATAAAAAAATTAAATTCGTGCCTAACTATATTAAATTACCTATTATATTTGTAATCAGCGGCGTGGTTGGGCTGTTTCTGCCCCAGATTTTATGCGGCGGTCACCAGATGGTGCATCTTATAATGACCCAGCGCCCCACGCTGTATGCCCTTTCTGTTTTGCTTGTGGGTAAATTTTTATTCGGCGTTATCAGCTTTGCCTGCGGCGCTCCCGGCGGAACACTGTATCCCCTTTGCGTACTTGGAACATATATCGGCGCAATATTCGGTCAGATTTCCATTAACGCTCTTGATTTAGGACCGGAGTTCTACGAAGAGTTTGTTGTAATAGGTATGGCGGGTTTGTTTTCTTCAATAGTAAGAGCGCCTATAACAAGTATCGTACTTGTTTACGAACTTACGGGAAATATGAATAACATTCTCCCTCTTGCCACGGTAAGCCTTATCAGCTACGCAACGGCAAACCTTATCGGCGTAAGTCCGTTTTACGAATCTCTTGTTGAAAAAATCGCATCATCACAGGAAACATCACCTCAATTCAGCAAGGCAGGAGAAAAAATAATCAAAACATACACCGTGCCTATCGGCAGTCCTGTCAGCAACAAAGAAATAAAAGAGATTGAATGGGGCAAGCACTGCCTTGTAGTTACAATAGAAAGAGACGGCGAATCAATAACTCCCAAGGGTGAGACAATTATCAAGGAGGGCGACGAGTTGACAATACTTGTCAGTCAGCGTCGTTTTTCAAGAGATGCTGAAAAACTTGAAAAGCTCATAGGAGGATAAAATATGAAAATCTGCCTGAAAAATGCCAAGAAAATCAAAACGCTGACAGGGTTCGGCGCATCGGCTTGCTGGTGGAGCCCTCAGGTTAACGATGAAAAAACGGCAGAAAAATTAAGCGATCTGCTTTACGGCGATGACGGACTTAAACTTAATATATACCGCTACAATGTGGGCGGAGGATATGAAGAAAACAACGTAAGGATTGAAAATCCCTGGAGAAAAGCAGAGTCCTTTATGGACGAAGACGGCAGTTATAACTGGAACAGGGATAAAAACGGTGTGAGAGTTATGAAAAAATGCCTTGAGAAAGGCAATATTGACACACTGATATTTTTTGCAAACTCCCCTCACTTTACCCAGACTGTTACAGGGCAGACCAGCGGCGGATTTACAGAGCATTTTTCGAATTTAGCGAAAGACAAATATGAGGATTTTGCAAAATACTTTATTGACATAGCTCACCATTTTATTGAAGAGGGTTACCCCGTAAAATACATAAGCCCTATCAACGAACCCCAGTGGAAATGGGGCGGAGATTATGTATGGCAGGAGGGCTGTCACTATCAGCCTGAAGAGGTAAGGGACTGTCTTTTGGCATTTGCAAAAGAACTTGAAAAAAGAAAATCGCCCCTTTTGCTTTACGCCTGTGAAAGCGGAAACATAAGCGACACTACAAAGGAATATTACAGACTCTTGTCAAAAGAGGCGCTGATAATGAAATATCTTGACGTTTTTGCATATCACTCCTACGGCTCCGACAACGACCCTCAAAACAAAATTGATTTCGGAAAATGGGCAAAGAAAAACGTAAAAACTCCTTATTTTGATATGAGCGAGTGGTGTGAGCTTCCCTGCAAAAGTCCTGTTGACAGCATAGACGGAGCGCTGATAACGGCAAGAATTATCGGCGAAGATTTGATATACACGGGAGTAAACAGCTGGAGCGCTTGGGTTTGTGTAAATCAGTGGGGCATTAACGAAAGCGACGGCAAGTGCTATGCAGACGGATTGCTGTATGCAAAGGACGATTTTTCAGACTGGCAAATCGCAAAAAGGTATTACGCCCTTGCCCACTATTCAAAATACATACCAAAGGGCAGTATCAGCCTTGACACAGGTTTCAGAACAAGCAGAGGACTTTCCGCTTTCGCCTTTAGGACTCCCCGCAAAGAAACGATTATTATAGCAGTAAACAACAGCAAGGCAAAAAGAGTTATTGAACCTGATATAAAATTCAAAACGTGCAAAATAATTTGCACCGACCAAAACGGTAATTTGTCAAACACGACGTATAACGGAAAAATAACCGTTAATCCCAAAAGCATTGCAACTATTATTTTAGGATAAGGTGAAAATATGAACAGAAAATGGTACAAGGGCGACACTCATCTTCACACAGTAAACAGCGACGGAGATTTAACTTTAGGTCAGCTTGTGGAAAAAGGCAAAAACAAGGGTCTTGATTTTATGATAATCACAGACCACAACTACAACACTGTTGATGAAAGCTATTACGACGGCGATATGCTGGTTATTCAAGGTCAGGAGATTACCGACGAAATGGCACACATTAACGTGTGGGGAGTAAAAGTTCCCGAAGATCCTCCCTACGTACTTAATGACGCAGAGGACTACAAAAAGCTTGTTAAAAAATGCAAAGACGCAGGAGGAATTATCAGCGCTAATCACCCGTTCTGCTCAATGTGCGGTTTCCAAATAAGCCTTGACAATTTTAAATTTGACTGCGTTGAGGTGTGGAACACTGTTCAGCACAGCGACAATATGAAGAACCGCGACTGGTGGGTTGACAAACTTTTAAAGGGTGAAAAAATAGCTGCCGTGGGCGGCTCCGACTACCACAGAGATGTGGCAAAGCTGCCTATTCTTGCAATGCCCACAACCTATGTCCACGCCAAAAGCAACACCGAAAAAGACATTCTTGAGGCGATAAAAGAAGGTCGATGCGTTGTTACCAACAGCCCGTCAAGCTCAATGATTAATTTGAGTTACGGAAACTGCGGTATAGGAGATACAGGCAGTCTGGCAGACGGTCATAAGCTTCGAGTAGCCGTAACGAATATGATGATAGGTCACACTCTTAAGATTTACAACAATGACAAAGTTATTTTTGAAACAAAGGCAAACAAAAATGCAAAGCTTTATATGACTGCTGTGGACGTAAAGGAAGCAGGCTTTGTAAGGGCGGAGATAACATATAAATTCCCCGCAGGAATTAAAAAGATATATAAGTTAGTGGAAAAGAAATTTCTTGACTGCAAGGACAATTTCATTCCCGATTTTATCTGGGCGTTTACAAATCCCATTTGGATAGAAGAATAAATTAGAAACGAAACGGCTGTTTATGATTACTTAACAGCCGTTTTGTTATATTTTTGTCCGATATTTATAACAATATGCAGTAATATCTTCCTTTTTATTGAAATAATTTTATATATATTGTACAATAATGTTAAAGTACAAATTTATACGGAGGTATTATTATGGACAACTCCAAGGCGCTTAGACCCTTTGGGTTTAAGGACAAACTGGGTTACGGATTCGGTGATTTCGGCTGTAATATGAGCTTTGCATTCATTAACAGCTATCTTATGGTATTCTACGTAACCTGTATGAAAATCGACCCCGGTCACTTTTCCATTATTATCCTTATAGCTAAAATATTTGACGCTATTAACGACCCCATTATCGGCGGTCTTTGCGATGTGTCAAAACCGGGAAAAGACGGCAAATTTAAGCCGTGGATAAAATGGGCGAGTATTCCCCTGCTTTTATCCAGCATTTTAATGTTTATCTATGCTCCAAACGCACCTTACGCCGTAAAAGTGGCAATGTGTCTCGGTCTTTACTGTATATGGAGTGTGGCTTACACCAGTGTAAATGTACCATACGGCTCTATGCAGTCGGTAATTACCACCGACCCACAGCAAAGAACCGCTCTTTCCACCAGCAGAAGCGTAGGCGCACTTCTTGCCCAGGCTCCTATTATGATAGTTCTTCCCCTTGTTGTTTATGACAAGAACGACAATCCCCGCGGTGAGCTTTTCATAGTTTTTGTTGCAGTTATGGGATTGATTGGACTCGTTTCTTTCTATCTTTTAAGAAAACTCACAGTAGAAAGAGTTGCGCCGCAGACCAATGCACCTCAAAAATTCAACTATGTAGCAACCCTTATTTCCTTTTTCAAAAACCGTCATATGCTGGGAGTTACAATTTCCACAGTATCTTACCTCGCTTTGATGATGACGGTTACAAACTCTCTTCAGTATGTATTTATGTGTTATTTTAAAAACACAAGCCTTATTTCTCTTGCAACTATTCTTGCAGGATTGCCTGTTGCTTTAGGAATTGTACTTGTAAAGCCTGCATCAAAGAAATTTACAAAAAAACAGCTTTGCACCTATCCTTTTGCAATTTCCGCAGTTGCATCGGGACTGGCAACATTCATACAGTTTGAAAATCCGTATATCTGGATTGCCCTTATTTCAATAGCTATGTTCGGCGCCAGCTTCTATATGGTGCTTATGTGGGCGCTTGTTGCAGATTGTATTGACTTTCAGGAATCACAGACAGGCAGAAGAGAGGAAGGCTCTATTTATGCCACCTACTCTTTGTTTAGAAAGATTGCACAGGGCGTGGGAGCATCCCTTGTTGCCTTTGCTATAAAAACAACAGGATACGACCAAAATTTAGACGCACTTTCACAGGCAGCAGGAGTGCCCGAAAAAATTTATTTTGTAACAGGACTTTTGCCCTTTATCGGCTCACTTATCTGTCTTGTAAGTATGCACTTCCTTTACAAGCTGGGTGACAAGGTACAGGAGGAACAACAATGAGAGAAATAACAAACATCAATAAAAACTGGCTGTTTTCAAAAAAGGCAGTTAATCCAAACGACGCAGTAAATCAGGATAACTGGGAAAAAATTGATTTGCCTCACACCTGGAACGGCAAAGACGGACAGGACGGCGGCAACGACTATTACAGAGGAAAATGCTTTTACGCCAAAAGTCTGAGTAAAGATTTGTTTACAGACGGTGAAATACACTACCTTGAATTTAAAGGCGTAAACTCCACGGCAGAAGTTTTCTTTAACGGTGAACTTTTAACCACTCACCACGGAGGATATTCAACTTTCAGGGTAAAACTCCCTGAAATTAAAGATAAAAATTTGCTGATTGTATCAGCGGACAATTCACCTAATGACACTGTCTATCCCCAGGTTGCCGATTTCACCTTTTACGGCGGAATATACAGAGATGTAAATATTATATCCGTAAACAAAAATCACTTTGATTTGGAATATTACGGCGCACCGGGAATTGCAGTAACCCCTGTTATCAACGGCAATAATGCCGACGTTACTGTTGAGGCTTATGTCAAGGCAGACAAAGGCTGTCAAGTGCGTTTTGAGATACTTGACGGCGAAGACGTCATCGGCGAAACCACAGTAAGCGCAGATAATCCAAAAGCACAAATGACAATAGAAAACGTCCATTTGTGGAATGCCACTATCGACCCCTATCTTTACACCGCCAAAGCCGTTTTAATTGATGACAGTAAAGAAGAAGACGAGATTTCTGCTAAATTCGGCTGCCGCAGTTTCAGCATTGACGCTGATAAAGGCTTTATTCTTAACGGCAAGCCCTATGCTTTGAGAGGTGTGGCAAGGCATCAGGACAGACCTGAAATAGGAAACGCCCTGCTGCCCCAGCATCACGAAGAAGATATTGATTTAATTTGTGAAATGGGCGCCAACACGGTAAGGCTTGCCCACTACCAGCACGATCAGTATTTTTATGACTTGTGCGACAGCAAGGGACTTGTTGTGTGGGCGGAAATACCTTATATCTCAAAACATATGCCAAAGGGTGTGGACAATACAGTATCACAGATGACAGAGCTTATCTGCCAGAACTACAATCACCCGTCTATCGTTGTGTGGGGACTTTCCAACGAAATAACTATGAATGGTGCCGCAGACGCAAGTCTTTTGGAAAATCACAGAAAGCTTAACGATTTGGCGCACAGCCTTGACAAAACACGTCTTACGACTATGGCGGTACTTTCTATGTGTTCTCCCGATGAGGAGTATGCAACTATCCCCGACGTACTTTCCTATAATCACTACTTTGGCTGGTACGGCGGCAATACGGCTATGAACGGTCCGTGGTTTGACGATTTCCATAAGAAATATCCGAAAAGATGCGTCGGATTAAGTGAGTACGGCTGCGAGGCGCTGAACTGGCACACCTCAAATCCCGAACAGGGAGATTACACCGAAGAATATCAGGCTTTTTACCACGAAGAGCTTATTAAGCAGATTATGGAAAGGCCTTATCTTTGGGCAACTCACGTGTGGAATATGTTTGACTTTGCCGCAGACGCCAGAAGCGAGGGCGGCGAAAACGGTATGAATCACAAAGGTCTTGTCACCTTTGACAGA
>CALWVQ010000001.1 GCA_944385025.1 uncultured Eubacterium sp. | reverse complement strand
CTATTTCCTCATTAAACGCCAGAGCTTCTTTATATGCCTTTTTGGCAGCCTTGCGTTCTTCCTTGTCAGAAATGTTTTTATACATAGATTTTGAAACTTCCTTAGGGGAAGCTAACGCCATCTCTCTTGCGTTATTTACAAGATCTATAGTTTCTACAAGTTCCTTGTCGCTTAAAGCATTGTTTGCATAGTCTTCAAACAGGGCGCGGACCTTAAGAACACGTACAACCGACTTTTGCTTTTTTTCCGTAAAATCATAGAAGAAAAACGGAATAACATTGAGCAAAGCGCCCACTGCTGATACGATAATCAAAATTTTCAGGAGAGGGAGCAATACGCCGTCAACATCATACAACGCATTTGAAGCATTGTAAATATCCTGACCATTGGCTGCTTGCTGCTGAAGCATTTGACCGATGCTTTCATTGGAACCCGGCAACACTCTGGACATTAAAGCAGAATCATTGACAACACGTTTTGCATTTTCCACATTCATACCGAAACGCTCCTGAATAGCAGGAATAGCACTTGCGGTAATCAGAGTTATAATGGAACCAATAGTTCCGACTGCGGCGAACATACCGTCAATTCTCTCTCCGGTCTTGTACTGCTGATAATCACGGATATCTGCTTGGATAGAGGGATTGAGAATACGAGCAAAAGCTCCTACAACTGCGTTGAAATAAAGGCAGATCAAAATAAGCCAGATGGTATACGTCGTGATGGAACCTGTAAACAGAATCATTGCGAGAATGAAAAGAATGTTAAACAGATTGGTTACGATCTGCACATTTCTTTTGCCCCATTTTCTTATACACAGAGGAGCCAAAATCATACCCCAAAGAGAAGCATTTCCGTAAATTGTCGTAACAACACTATAAATATTACCCGAACAAGCGCCGCCGTAGTTGTAAAGCCAGTAGAGAATATTGCTGTACGCAGACTCAAGAAATCCTATCCAGCCGGCAAGAGAAATTATCCAGAAATACTTATTTTTTGCAACCGCTTTGAGTGCGTCAATAAATTTAATTTGAATAACGTGGGTTTTTGCCTGAATGATTTTTTCCTGGGTATTTGCATAAACGATAACCAGCAGGGAGCATCCAAGTATACCAAGAATAGGATATACCAGCTTATAAACACGAATATCTGTTAAGTTGGTGTGGAGTATATTCTGTGCAACAATAGGCATAATCAGATTAACGACTGACGGGCCTAAGGAGTATACCACACTCTTTATTGACATAACGTCCGTTCTTTCCTGAGAATTTGGTGAAAGAACGTGAATCAGATTTTCATAAGAGTCATAGAAGAAATAGTAGAAGAACTGCAGAAGAATGTTAAAGATAAGCAAAACAACACATTTTGCAACATATCCTGCTTCTCTGCCAAATATTTCCCCTGTTCCTATGAGCAGGCTTAGCTTGTCATATGGGAACCAAACCATACCTACAAACAAAATAGCCGTAGGTATTCCCATCATCAGTATGTACGGCCTGTATTTACCTGATTTATTACGCGTATTATCTACAATACTTGCTCTTAAACCGGTAAGAGGTATGCTGGATAAGACGGCAATAACATAAAGCACATACATATCCGTAGGGGTGATACCGATGGTACCGGTAATAAATGTGTTTGTAGCCGCAAGGAGAAGCGTATAACTCATACTTACAATAAGATATGCGCCTATTCCGCCGAAAGAGTAGGATGCGATCTCCTTAAATGACATATACCGTCCTTTTGGCGGCTCTTTCCAGTAATATTTGACACTGTCTATAAGACTGTTAACCTTCTGCTTGATTCCGGAACTGTTTATCATAGCACTCCATCCTTCCAATTATACACTCATAACATTCATTATAGCATATCTGTTCATCAAATTCAACAAAAATCATAAAACGTTTAATCACATTTCGTTAAAATTAAACACAAAGTTTCTTGTTTATCTTACACAGTATTATAGCCCCCTTGTTCAATACGATTCTGAACAAGGGGTTTTAGTTTGCTAAATCTATATTTGATACTATATCAGTCTATGTGTTAGAAACTTTATTTTTCTTTTGATATGGTAACTGTGCTTTGACCACGATGTCTGATTATTTGTTGAGTGGTAAATGTGCCGTCATTTTTAATATTTATTAGTTGTCCGCCTCTAAACGGAACAACGTATATATTGTGGTCACAGGATGGCGCATAGCTTAGTCGTATTCCTTGATATTCCGCAGAGTAGTTGTTCATATGGTCGTGACCGGCAAAGCAGCCTTTTGTCGAACCCAATTCAACCATCTTTTCAAACATTTCGTCATCTACTGCAGGGCAACCTTCTTCTTCTAAACGAAATCCTGTAATTATATTACCCTGGTCATATGCTGTTTTATATTCCTGCATAGGTACGTGAAAAAATGCCAATGTCGGGACAACCTTGTTTTCATCACCGTTTACATCTTTAGCTATTTGCTTGATTGTTTTTTCATACCATTCAACTTGGTTGTTATGAAAGTGGTCATATCCTTCATTTGCGTCATCATAACTATGACTGTCCATCATAATAAGAGCATTTATAACCTTGCCGTTATCATCTTTAACGTAGTAGTAGTAATTACCCATACCGTCAACGTCTTTATCTCCCTGTTGATATATGCAGTATGTAAGGCTTTCTAAATAGTTACTCAACTGTTCTTTGTCTGCAATTGTTATACCATCAACAATTTCTCCGTTTTCATACTTAATATCAAGACCTTCGTGATTTCCAAACACAAAACCCCAAGGCGTTTTAAACGTTTCCATAAATTCGCCAAAAGATTTGAATGCCGTCATATTTTCTTTTTCGCTTGTTACATCTCCTGTAATCATAATTAGGTCAGGGTTTGTAGTGTTGACCATCTCAGTAATTGTTTTGTATGCTTTGGCATCCTTTTTTTCATCATTAAGAATATGAATATCAGTTATCTGAAGAATTTTATATGCAGTGTCCTGTGTTTCTTTATAATCCTTTCCTATAAATGTTACACCAAGACATAATGCAACGGATATTATTGAAAAAGACAACAGTATAGATAAAAATATTTTAATGCGTTTTTTCATATCAATTTTCCTCTGATACAGTTTCACTTTTAATGATTTTATCTGAAAGATGCACCTTGCGTATTACTATAGGCTTATTGCTTTCAATACTTGTAACTTTAAAATTTTCCCACTTAAAAGTTATTGAAACGCCGTTAATAATAATGTTTTTTACTTCTCCGTTTTTCCAAGAATCAGGCAGCGCCGGTAGAAGTTCAATTATGCCGTTTTCTTCAGTGATCAGCATTTCATTAAGTCCTGCAATATAACCCAGATTGCCATCAATCTGAAATAGATAGGGAGGGTGAACGCAAAAAAGATTTTTAAATACTGATTTACACAAAAAGTCTTTTGTGACAGTTTCAGCCGTTTTTGCGTCTCTCAATCTTGCAGCAATGCAAATAGCCCACGCAGCAGACCATCCAATGTGCTGGGAAGAGTTGTCAAGCCTGTATTTGAACAGACGCCTTATCCATTCTGTTTGCTCTTTGTCACGATTATATCCTATGAGTTTTGCAGGATAAAAAGCATAGATAGGGGAAAAGTGGCGGTGACCCTTTTCAGGCGTAAAGTAGTCTGTGTGCCATTCGTTAATTCCGTATTTTCCTTGTGTGAACGGAGCAATTCTTTTTAATTTTTCAGTAATGTCTGCCTTAAGCTCTAAGTCATCTGAAGATTCAAGTACATTATAAAATGCCTGCACTACAAGACCCATATCAAAAGCAGAGGCGTAATCAGTATAACAGGTATTGCCGTCCTTCTTAAAGCAGTTTTCAGGTGACGCTGAAGGGCAAATAACGTAAGTTTCGTCTTTAAGAACAAGATAATCAGCTGCAAATCTTGCAGCTTCCTCTATTATTTCAAGGACTTTCTCTTTGTAATTTTGCAGTGAGCCGTTTTTGTAGTGAGAATAAACTTCGTTGGCAAGCCAAACTCCGCAAAGCGGTTCAAACATATAGTTGGGAGTTCCTTTTACAGGTGATGTTTTTCGCCATATGTCAACATTATGGTTGCAGGCAAATCCGGAACATCCATAATTAATTTTCGCTGTAAGTTTTCCGTTTTGAACTGTTTCCCAAACTAATTGAAGGAGAGGCTCAATACATTCGTCAAGTCCGCAGGATGAAGCACCCCAATAATTCATTTGAGTGTTTATATTTACTGTATAGTTACAACTCCAGGGAGGTCTTACTGAATTATTCCAAATTCCTTGTAAATTCATTGCCTGACCGCCTTTGCGGCTTGCTGAGATAGTCATATATTTACCTAAATTGTAAAAAAGCTCACAAAGAGGTCTTATATCATCACCTTTTTTGGCCGCTTTCAGTAATTTGTCAGTAGTAAGGTCGGATTTACACTTCAGCGAAATACTCTGTTTTGAAAATAATGACGAAAAGTCAGCAATATGTTCTTTTTTGATTTCTTCATATTTGTATTTTAAAATATTTTTCAGCCGACTGATACACTTTTGCTTTACCGTATCAGTGTCTGTAATCGGCATTTCATCAAACTTTTTAAATCCGGTTTCTGTTACAAAATATAGAGTAATAACCCGAGCATTTTTTATTGTTATTTTTTTACTGCTTGATTCAATATTGCCGTCAGTGTCTGCCGCCATTGCGAGAGCAAACGCCATTCCTTTATTTTCGTTATATTTGACGGGAAAAATTTCGTTTCTTAAATAGTTCGGAGCAACATAGTCAGGTGCGTGTCCTGTGATGAACATCATATTATTATCCGTGTGTGTTTGCGCCTTTAGCTTGCTTTTCATTTTAACGCAAATATTAATGGGATGTTTTGCAGTAATTGAATATACAACTACTTTTTTCGGATTAGATGCAAATGCTTCACGCTGACAATATTTAGTGTTTACCGTATGTATTGCTTTTGACAAGTCAAGCTCTCTAAAATAGTCAGAAATTCCGGCAGAGGATATTTTAATTTTCACCTCTCCGACTGGCATATAAGCTTCGCTGTAAAATCCGCATAGTTTTTCTTGGATTAAAGCATCAGCTTCCTTATTTTTACCTGCAAAAATAAGTTCTCTTATTTTAAAAAGGTTTTCAAAACTTTGTTTATTGTTATAATCTTTCGGGTATCCTGACCACAGCGTGCCGTCATTGAAACAAAGCTTTTCAAAGCGTTTTTTTCCGTATATCATTACACCGGTATGTCCATTGCCGATAGGCAGAGCTTCACGCCAATGACTGGCTGGTTTTTTATACCAAAGTTTAAACATAGTTATTCTCCCGTTTTGGATACTATAAAATCAAATTGTTCAGGTACAGAAATGTTATCATCCTGTTTATTATATAGTGCTTTTTGTATTCCTCTGTATAAAAAATCAAGCATTTTGTCACCTTCACGGAAGTCAAGAATATTAAGACCGCCGTTTTCAGTGAGTATTTTATTTGCTTTTTCAGCATTGCCTGATTTCAAATATGCAAGAGACAGGTACATACGAAGCCTTGCAATAGATTGAATTTGTTTATCAATTTGATTAAATATTTCTATAATTTCATTGTATTTTTCATCTTCAATGAGCAGTCGCAAAATTCTTTCGCATATGCTGTAATTATCTGGTGAACAAGAAACACATTTTTTTAAGAAATATACATATCTTTCGTCTTCAAGCTGGTAAAGAATGAACGCATATAAATACTTATTATGAAGATTGTTTTCAAAAATCATACTTTTTTCGCACTGTGTTTTAGCGCGTTCAAAATCTCTTTTGTCATAGCTTATCAGTGCGAGTTGGTAATAAATTCTCCAATCACATAAATTTGTATTGCTTTTAAGTAAAAATTCCGCTTTTTCCCCGTAAGGAAAAGATATAACATCGGTTTTTGGTTCTGTGCCGCAAGCTAAAGAATTCCAATATTCACATTCTTTATCAGGGATAAATTCTAAGTGTTCACATTGACAATGGCAAAATATATTCCCAAGACTTCCAATTCCGCTGCCTTTAAATTTGATTTCCCCTTTTTGAAGACTTATATCTTTTTCAACATCATAGAGTCTGCTGTCAAGCACATCAGAATTTCCATACTCGCATATTTGTTTTTTTACGGCATCTACAAGTTCGTTATAGTTGCCTTTTACTATATCGCTTTCTATATTCGCAAGTGCATAACACTCAATAAATGACCAGCTTGTTTTTGGAGGCATAGGCAAACATTCATACTGTGTTTTTCCCAACCCGGCTTGAATTTCAATATAATCCCCAGCTTTGTCAGTGAGCATTTTTTGCCAATGTGCAGAGCCTTTTCTGTGTCCCCACGAAAATAGCTTTCGCCCTTTAAGATTGTGACTTGACCATTGTAATAGACCTTTGCCCTGTGCGTTTACGTTAGCAATGAATTTTTGCTCTTTTAAGTCAATATCATAAAAGTAGTCAATAGTATCTTGAATATTTTGAGGGTAAGAAACATCTACTCCATTGTCAAAGGGAATAGGAGATTTTTTTATGCCTATACCGTCTGAATTGTTGTAAGCGCTGTCTGCAGGTACAATAACTCTGCCGCCGTCAAATTCCGGCGTAGCCATATTTGACCACCAATACATAGGAACAACATCTTCATTAGGGTTTTCAATGCGAACGGCTGTCATAAGACGATTCTTTTCAAGCCAAAAATCAATTTGATAGTAGATTCCTCGTACCCTTTCAAATTCATAAAACCTTAGAACTTCTTCGCCGTTTTTCCCTTTTACTTGGGCACAGTACATAGGAGAACAGGTAAATGGCGTATGCCCGATTACTCCGCAATTCCATTCCACACCGCCGGAAAACCATGCGTTTCTAATGCTTAGATTACGAAATCTTATAACATCGTTAGTATAAAGAATATCTGTTTCATTTTTCTTGTCGTACAGTTTCCACAATCTGCCGCCTAAATCAGTCAAAAATTCTGCGTATAGATAGTCATTTTCAAGGACAGCCACAGAAATGGGCTGTTCTTTTTCATCACAGTAAGCATTTTGCTGCGTATAAGGATATGCTGTTTCTCTATACCCATAGTTTATGAACAGTCCGTCAAAATCTTTTATCGAACTTTTAAATTTTGGCTGTTTTCTGGATATTGACAAGTCAGGAACGATACATTGTTGTGTAAATGATGAACAGCGATAATTTTTAGTTGTAAATTTAATCATGGTTTATACTCCCGATTGACCATATTCCTTTTTCAAAGTCTGCTGTAATTGTTGTTGCGTCAGAATAAGTTGTTCTTTGAATTCGCATGTTTTTGTCTAAATATTCGTGACGTATCATTTCTTTATTGTAAAGCTTTTTCTGAAGTTGAGTTAATGGTCTTATTCGATTTAATTCTCTTTTCAGCGACTGTTCATCAAGCAAATCAATGTCAGCTGAACGATTGTCTTTTCCTATTTTGAAATTTTCTTCTCCGAAACAGTGAAGATAGGGCATTCCGGCGTGTAAAGCACAGTACAATTCGCCTTTTTCACCTTTAGGTATACCCCAGTTATTCCACCAGTCCCACGGTATCATAATACAGTCGTGATAAACGAGACTTAACAAAGGAACAGGGATTCCAACAGCAGCTCCGTTTTCTTGAGGCCGTAGGGCATAGGGTCCGTGATGAACCAGACATATATTGTCAATTAACTGGGAAGCAGGTTCTTCTGAAGACATTATTAGACCTTTTTTGTTAAGATAATCAAAGCAGGATGCTCTGTGTTTAATGCTTTCTTCACGTGTTACCCTATGATTGGGATTAAAGCATTCATCTCCGTTCATTACAGAAAAAACATCAAGATATGCCCCCTGAACATCTACTTGATGATCCTCAAGTTCTGAATATGTCTTTTTTACAAATTCAAGAGCTTGAGACGAACACAAAAATGTGTGTTCTCCTCCGTCCCATATAGAGCAGTATGGATGACTTTTATCAATCTTCATAACTGCTTTGTCCATATCAAAATATTTTGAAGAATAGTAGTAGTCACGGTACTGATCATGCAGTGCAAATATATATCCAAGATTTCTACAGGTTTCTGACAAGGACTTTAGCCCTTCCCAGCCACCGGCTTCCTTGCAGGGAGGCAGTATATACGGATGAAGATTATCATAACCGAGTTTTCCCCACCCGTCAGTATGAATATAAAGATTTTCAAGCCCTGTTTCTTTTAAAGTTTGCAGCTGGGCAGCTCTTCTTTCAAATGTGGCATAAAGCTTTTGATTTGTAGAATTTTTATCGTAAAATTTGGATTCAGGCTGAATCGTGGAATAAATTTTATGGTGAAGGACAGGGCAGCCGATTAGTTTTTTTATGTTTTCGTTTTCTTTAATTTTATCATCAATCGTTTTAAACTTGCCGTTTTCAATAAGATAATTTCTAAAATCTTTGGCAATAGTATTGTAATCGCAGTTTTCACTGTGAAAAGTATATCTGATTTTTCTTTCATATGAAAGTTTACCCAGGCTTGACATCCAGTGAATTGAATTTACAAACGAAGCGTGCCTGCCAAAAGACGAAAACATACATGCGTCATAAGGGGTCAGCGCTATCGCTGAAAATCCGTTTCCGTCACAAACTCTTCCCCATAGTGGCATATAGCAGTCGCCTGTATTTATTTTTCTGAGATAATGGGCAAATCCGAATGTGGAAAGGAAATTTTTTTTGTAACCGTCAGGCAGAATGAATCCCTGACGCATAGAATCAACGTGGTACGAATTTTTACCTTTAATTTTTGAGTTGAAAGGAGCGGGGAAATAAACTGCCTGGATTTCGTAACCTGTTTCGTTTTCAGCTTTAAGTGAAAATTCTACTGCATTTTCTCCAACGATTTTTGCAGTGCAGATGAGAGTGAAATCAAGCTTTTTACCAAAAGCAACAAACGAATTGTAACGGCATATAATACAGTTCTTTTTTGTTTCTATGGATTTTTTTAGGGCGCTTGAAAAGGGACGGTACGTGCTTATGTATTTGTTTTTGGCTTTTTTTCTTATAATTACATACGGTCGTCTTCCGTCGCTTACCCAAGAAAATCCGTTGTAAATTATTTCATAATCGCAATTAATATGATTGCACAGTAATCTTAATTTTCTGAACATATGTTTTCTCCTGCTATTTTTTCTAAACAATCGTATTTTTTCAGTTCGTTTTTCAAGAAATCATCATTGCTTAAAGCTACATATTCAAGAGTTTCTTTAATAAAAAAGATATCGTTATTATCAAGTTCATTGTTTTCGTAATTCTTTACAGCAGCTCTAATTCTAAGTGCTCGAATATAGTTTGCATGTTTCTTTTCAGAAAGGTCATAAAAGAAAATAGGAATAACACTTAAAACAGCAAAAATTATGCCGAGCCAGGTTACACTTTGAAAAGTGTCCATCATAATTGTTTTGTCTTTTAGTGCTTCATCAATATTATCTCCGAATCCTACTCCTCCGAAGGACATAAATAACGGCATTAACGCACTTGTGAAAAATCCGAAAATAGTGGTAACAAATGCACTAAAGTTCTGCCAAAAGCCTTCCAATCTTTTTCCTGTTTTCCATTGTTGATAGTCTAAAACATCAGGAATCATAATTGTTGAAATGTAGCTTAAGCCGTTAAAAATATTTTGGAAAAATATTGCCACGAGAATAAGATATGGCTGCTTTAATGTAAAAAGCTGCATAAATGACATTACCATAAATCCTATTGTCGAAATAAGCATTACATTTCGTTTTCCGAGTTTTTTAATTAAAAAAGGACCTATAAGCATTCCGGGAACGAGGGCATTGTTTAATAGAATATTGCAAACGCTTAATGCAAAAGAACCGTTTTGACCTCCAATAGCGTAGTTGCATATCCATAAGTACATATTAATATTTCCTCTTACTCCGATAAACACATTATACAAAGTAATTATCCAGAAATACTTGTTTGTCAGAAGTTGTTTTGTTCCGTCAAGAAACTTAACTTGAGCAACATATTCTTTATGAACAATGGTTCGTTCTTCTGTTCCGAAATAGGCAAAAAACACAAAAATAATGCAGCCTAAACCGCAAATTGGAAAAGACCAGCGGTAAATTTCTATGTTGTTCATAGGATTATCACTTGATGCGAATAATAGTCCTGCACCAAGAGGAAGTATAACATTTACAATCGAAGAGGGGATATTCGATACAAGTCCTTTAAATGCACCTATGTTAGCTCTTTCCTGTGCAACGGGAGAAATGGTTTGCTCTATACCAACTAAGCACTGATTAAGAATTGTTGAAAAGAATGTACCGACTTGAATAAGAATAAACATAAGCAGCGCGCCGAAAGATACGTCTATTTTTGAGGCTTCAACGGCAAATATCGGTATGCTTGGTATAGAAAATGAGAATAAAATGTTTTCTGTTAACGATTGTGGAATAAAAGGCACAGCGCAAAAACAAAGTACGGTTAAAATTGCTGATGACGGCAAAAAGCGCTTAAATTTGTTTCTTGAAGATTTTGAATTGTCAATCATCATAGAGAGTATAGGCGCACGTACAAGACCCAAAGCAGACGCAGCCATTCCCGCAACGAATATAAATCCTGATGAAACTTTAAAGTAGCTTATCATCATAGGGATGTTTATAGCTATAGTGGTCCAGGATATCAAAACACTTGAAAAAGAAATGGAACCTGCACCTAATGCTAAATTAAGAAACTCTTTATAGTTTACATAATACCCCTTGGGGCGGCGTATGCCAGTAAGTTTTTAGTTTGCTTACAGAATCGTTTATTTTTGCACCTAAATTTCCCATAATGATCCCCCTTGTAATCAGATTGCTTAATGTTGTTTTAATACTAACTTTTAATTAATAAATACCTTGTTTATTTGTTGTTTTTCTTATTTCCTTTTTCTTTTAGCAGTTAGTTTTTGATGTTTTCAGTTTCTTTGTAACATAAGTTTGAATATCCAAAATTATGTCTGTTGCTTCTGCAAACTGTTTTCGGCGTTTAGTTAAAACGCTGAATAAATATTATTGTACCGAAAGAGGCTTTCAAAAACCAAGTCTTCTTGCAAAGGAAACACTTTCTCGTAAACCAATAAGCAGAAAGCGGATTCGTCTTAAGCATTAATTGATATGGACGTTAGAACAATTAACGGTTTTTATGTGTTTGTTATTACAGTATTTGTTTGAACTTACAACAAGATTATCTGTCGATTTGGCAGTAACACAAAATCCTTTATAGTTCATAAAATCATTGCCTGTAATTTTAATGTTTTTATGAACGGGAGCTGAATGAATTTTATTTTCCGGCTTAATGCGGATAGGTGTTTCACCGCAGTATTCAAATTTGTTATTTTCTATGCTTACATCAAGACACATTCCGCTTTCATACCAGCTTTTTGCATCGTCAGATAAAAGAATACCGCTCATTGTAGTGCTTTTAAAATAGTTATTATTTATACAAACCTTGCCTCTTGTTGTAAGCAAAAGTCCCCGTGTTATGATACGGGTAATAAAATTATTTTCAAAATTGACATCAGGACAGGCATTGATATTTTCAATTACATATTTCTGATGATTTTTTAAAGACTTGTCAATAACAAGTTGTATATCTGTTTCATTTAAAAGTGTTGATTTAAGTATTTTCGCAGTAGCTTCTTGAAGCATTGTTTTTGGATTAATAAACGCAATTTCGTCGCCTGTATGCAGCGGATTAAACCCATGTGACTGTGGATGCATAAAACGTACTGTTATTTTGTTTTTGAAAGCATTAACTATTTTAAAATGAATTCCGTGAACATTGAGGCAATCGTCACCGGCGCCGTCAAAAACACAGTTTGAAACGAAAATTTTACCTCTGCACATACAAATTTGCATAAAGTCAGCTATTGAGGCCATTTTTCTTGCCGAATTTTCCTCAGGTGAAAAATATGAATTAATTAAGCTTATATTTTCAGAGTCTTGAGCTACAAAAGCAAGGGAATAGTTAAAACGCTGTTTAAAAGAATCTACAGTTATGTTTTTGCTTTTATTTATAAAAATTCCTGCGTACTGACGCCTTACATCAAATAGATAAAATCGGTCGTTTAACTTAAATTTAGCTGTGTTTGCATAATAAACTCTAATCTTTCTATCGCCTAAATCTTTTGTGCGTAACGCAGCAAAAAGAGGGTGAGAAACCCTCTTTATTTTGTCTGGCGTTTCATCTCTTATCAAACCTATCCAATGAGCGTTGGCGGCACAGCAGTCTGCGGCGCATTTATAACCTGTGCCGTAAAAATAAAGTTTTCCGTTTTCAAAGCTGTACTGTGAATCTTTGTCTATTTCAAAGTCGACGCTGAATAGGGATTTGTTTACAACTTTAAGCTCATGCATGTCAGGGTGAGCGTGCCTGATTTCTATATTGCGAATAACAACGTTTTCGCAATTTTCAACTGCAAAGTTTGTTACTTTTCCTTCAATTATAAAAATTGAGTTATTTCCTTCTATTTCCAAATTTTTCATTTCGTTCAAATAAAACGGAACCTCGTTAAAGTGAGGCACTTCGTTATTATCAAACTCATCGTCGCCAACGGTATTTGTAATATACAGCATATATTTTCTGCATTTTTCGCTGTTTATGTAATAAGTACCGGGGGAAAAAACAATTTTTTCATATTTATTTTTTGCTGCTATGTCAAAGAGCTGCGCAAGCTGTTGTGTTACCTCGTGTCCAGGGATTACACCAAATTCAGCGGCATTTAGATTTTTCATATTGATCCTCCGGCATATTTTTTGATAAGATGATAGATTTTCAAATCTGTGAAACTGTGTGTTGTATTCTTTTTACCTGCATTGTTTGAGCATTCGTTATTTTAGCGGCTTTTATCCAACATTTAATTTTGTATGTCAAGTATAAAATAATATTTTTATAACTACTTTTTAACTTGATGGATATATAATTGTACCTTTTCTGTTATTCAAATTTTAAAAGTACTTTGGCAATACTTCCGTCATTATGAGCAAGTTTGTCAAAAACTGTAGCTGCATCACAAAAATCAAAAACTCCGCTAACCATTTTTAAAACATCAGCTTTTCCTTTTGACACTAAGTCTATAAGTTCCTCAAAATCAGAAGTATAAGCGTTTCTTGAACCAAAAATATTTAGTTCCTTTTTTAAAATTATTGAGTGAAGAAAAGTTGTTTCTTTTTTACCGTTTCCGATAAGTATGACATTTGCTCCTGTTGCAGCACAATCTATGCAGTTTAAAAATGTAATCGGCAGTCCGCAGGCTTCGATACAAACATCAAACATATTTCCGTTTGTGAAATTTTCAGCCGCTTTAATAAGGTCCTCGTTGTTAGTATTAACCGTGCAGTTTGCACCGTATTTCTTGGCAAGTTCAAGACGATTGTCAAGAAGATCGGCAATCATAACATTGGCTCCCATTGCCTTGGCTTTAATAAGAGCAAAAAGTCCAATAGGTCCTGCTCCCATAATCAGTACATTGTCTGACTTGTTGATTTTTGCTCTTGATAATGCGTGACAGCTTATTGAAAATGGTTCTATAAGCGCAAGTTCTTTTGCTGAAAGTCCTTTGCCGTTTATAATCCTTTCAACAGGCATAGTTATGTATTCCTGAAAACTGCCGTCACGTTGTACTCCCATTGTTTCATTGTTAGTGCAGGCGTTAACAATTCCTCTTTCACAGGAATAACATTTACCGCAGTTAAAATAGGGATTTGCAGTAACAATATCCCCGGGTTTAAGGTTCTTATCATTTTCCTCTATTTCAACAATTTGTGCGCTGAATTCGTGTCCTGGGATTATAGGATAGGTGGTGAAGGGCTGATTACCGGTGTAGGAGGCAACATCAGCGCCGCATATTCCGCAATATTTAATTTTAAGAAGCGCCTCTCCTTTGCTTGCGACAGGCTTTTCTTTGTCAACTATTTTAATATTAAACGGTTCTGTTATTTTTATTGCTTTCATATTGTTTTATTTCTCCATGTCTATGTATTTATTGTTCCAAATTACTGCTGTTTTAAGTGGAGCACCTTTGCAAAATATTTTGTTTTCGTAGGCATCTATGGGGTCTTTTATAAATTCCTCTTTATCTATAAGCTCTACAAGTTGGTCAAAACGGCTGCTGCACAGAATTTCAATTGCCTCCTGCATATGCTTTTTTGTGAAATTAATAGATGATAGTATAACTTGATTTTTAAAGCCAAAAGGCATAGAGTCAAAGGTTATTTTAGGGCCAAGGGAAAAGCTGTTGTAAATTCCGTTGCATCCGAGAACACCGTATTCAAAAGCAATTTTGTGCTCAATCTCTGTTGCGCTGGTACCAATAAAAATATTGGCGTTTCCCTTTAATTTTTCAGTAATGCTTTGAGCAATTTGCTGCGGCGACATTTCGTCACTGCAAAGATATTGAGCATTAACTACATCTTTGGCAAAAGATACCTTGCTGCTGTTTTCGGGGCTTCTGCTTACGAATAATATGTCAGCATCAGGATGATTCAGCCGTATTTGGTGTGCAATAAAAAGTCCTGTTGTGCCTAAACCAAATACAACTACTTTTTTAAACGTGCTATGTAAAGCAAGCTCTTTTGCCTCAATTTCACTACATTGTTTTTTTGCCAGTTCTACTCTGAAATTTTGAGCTATACCTATGTCACACATTCTTTCATGCTGAAAGATTGCACAAGCATAAGGGTCGGAAAATACAAGACGTTTGGCAATACTCAGGGGTAGTTTTTTTAAGCTGTTATATTCTTTAGGTAAATGCAAAAGCATATCAGGGTTAAAATAATTGCAGTCACAAAAAATGCCGTCAGCTCCGTCACACCCGTACTCAAAATAACTCTCTTCTTCGGTAAATCTTGTAGGGTCATAGCTGTTTCCACCTCGTATAAGCACTATAGCAAATCGATTTTCGCTTGGTACCCAAACAACTCCTTCGTGACCGTTTATAAGTCGTGTTTGTCCATCAGGAAATTTAGAGCTAAGGTTTTCTGCTCTTCCCATTTTCATAAGTTCAAAATCAGTTCCGCAAAAGCCGCAAAAAACCGGAAATGCAATTATTCCGGCTTTTGCTTTTTCAGTGCGAAGCTGCTGACGCTCGGGGTTAATTAACTCAACGCTGCCATATTGAAGCGGTTTGTTTTTATCATTAACAAAATAAGTTGCAAAGGTTTTCATTTTAAAACACACCCTTTTTTCAAAATTATGTTGGCATACTGTCGTTTTTCCCCTGTGGCAACTATGGCATAAGCTTTTTTTGCTCGTTCATAATAATCAAATCTTTCAATAAAAGAAATTTCATTTTTATAGTCATATTGTTTCAGAATATTTTCATAAGTAGACCAAATAGAAACATCAGCGTCATCACCTTCACATTTATTCATCAGAATGAAATTGCATTCGTCGTATTGGTCAAGAGGAAAAAGTTTTAAAATACCTGATAAAAGCTCGGGAATTTCAATTCCGTCGGCTCTGATAAGTCGTTGAGCTAAAGAAGCACAGGGGAAATTAGCATCAGCAAGTACTATTTCATCGCTGTGTCCCATTTCACAAATAATTTTAAGTAAGTCAGGGGAAATTTCATAGGGTATTCCTAATAGCATATTTCTACTCCAAAGTGTTAGAATTCAAAAATTTCTATATCTACGCTGTTGTTTGTGTCAATAGTTAAAAGAGTACCGCCTAATGTATCAAAATCGAAGTAACAGTTGTATGAACTTTTTGTCATATAACAAAGTTTAACGCCTTCATACTCAGATATGAAATTGTTGTTGTGGTCATGACCGGCAAACAAATGTGTGCCGTTGTTTTCTTTGAATACTTGGAAAAAGCCTTCGTTTTCAACTGCGGTGTAGGAATCTTCTCCTCTGTTTCCTAACTCATAACCATCGGTAATTTCTTTATATTCGGGAACAGGAACGTGCATAAATGCCATATTGGCAACGGGCGTACCAGTTGTTTCAGATATGCCGTTTACTGCCCATTTATACCATTCAATCATGTTTTTGTTTACACCGCCGTCAGTTATCTTTCCGTCGGTAACTCTAAACTGACCGTCATCCATTAAAAATAAGGAATATACAGGATTATCGTTGCGAGTAATATTTACAATGTAGTTTCCCATACCGTTCATTCCTTCAGGACCGCACTGAAAAAGGGAATATTCTGCATTTTCGTATATTTCTGCAAGCTTTGCTTTATCTGCTCTTCCTTCGTAGTCGTGATTACCGAATACAGGGGCCCAGGGAATTTCAAAACTGTCCATAAAATCGGCAAACTGTTGCGTACATATGTCATTCCAAGCGGTAAGAACAGAATCTCCCCCTACAATTATTAAATCCGGCTGCGTTTCGTTAATTAATTGTTTGAGTTTAATCTTACTTATTGAATCTAAAACAAAGTTTGTGCCAAGCCAGGAAGCGCCAAATGTTGCGTGGTTTCTGATATGTATGTCTGTTAAGCAAAGAATTTTAAAATCATCGTTGCCTGCTTCTATAGCCTGTGCATAATCTTGGGTATAAGTGTCTGAAGCTGACCATTCACTGCATACTGCTACACCTTTTTGTAACTCAAGTCCTTTTGATGCAAAAATAGAGTTGCAGATAATTACAACTGCTAACCAAACGCATAAAATTCCAATAACTATTTTAACGGGCTTTTTTGACAAAAATTTTTTCATATGTATATCCTTTCAAATGTTATTTCTGCAAAAGTATTTCTTACTTTATCAATATTTATCCGATTGTAAAATACAAATTTTACTAATTAAATCTGCAGTATGTTAATGGTAAATTAATGCGTTTAAAATTAGAATATGTACTTTTTGTTGCTGTCTTTAAGCAAAAATTTGACATATATAAATTTACTAAAAAATCCCACTAAATACATACTGAATTTATAATAATTGACATAAGTCTTACTATATTATATAATAGTTTCACATTTACTGATTGCGAAATGCTATCAATAAATTTAGAAATCTTATCATTTATTATAAGGGTAAAATTATGAAATCTTCAGAAAGGGGAGTATTAAAAAAGTCTAACTTATTTTTTTCAACTCCCTCCCAGACGGCAAAAAAATTATATTATTATCCCATAAGTGCAGGACACTTTTTTTGTGTTAAAGGTTATCATCTAATAAGAAAAAATTATGACAGTCTGTTGGTTAGCTATATTATAGAAGGCAGCTTTACTTTTATATTGGAAGGCAAACCTGTCACTGCTCACAAAGGAGATACGGTTATTTTAGACTGCTATAAACCCCACGAGTATTATACTAATGATAGTTTTGAATCTATATGGGTGCATTTTGGAGGCGCTAATTCAAGAGATTTTTACAATGAAATCACAAAAAATTCAGGAAATCTCATAAAAAGCACAGACCCGGAACACATTAAAAGACTCCTTTTTAGGATATATAACAACATTGCTGAAAATACAACTGCATCAGAGTTAAATCACTCTTTAGACTTATATAAGATAATTACAGAGCTTGCCGCACCTCAAACGATAAACAGTAAAAGTAAAGTGAGTTATGATGATCAAATTCACGAAATTAAAAAATATATCGCTGAGCATTTGCAGGAAAACATTTCTATAAAAGATTTAGCTTGTATTATGCATATGAGTACTTCCCATTTTTCAAGAATATTTAAACAGCAGACAGGTTTTGCTCCGTATGATTATGTTTTGATATACAGGCTTAACAAGGCAAAGGAATATCTGCAAAAAACAAATTTGACGGTATCTGAGATTACGTATGAGGTGGGCTTTAACAGCGAATCGAATTTTATTTACTTTTTCACAAAGCATAACGGAATATCGCCGAACAAATTCAGAAAACTGAATTTCTAAATACATAAAAAGGGCATTATACGGTTAATTATCCGTATAATGCCCTTTAAATTTGCTGATGTTAATTGCTATACTCTAATCCTTTCTTGCCGAGAGTAATAAGCATTTTGCAGTAATCTTCGTTTCTTTTTTGAATATCGTCTTGATATACCTCAAGTTCAGGTAAAGAAACAGCAAAGAAATCATAATCTACTTTGTCATTAATGTGTTTTTTACCAAAGTTAATAAGATTGTTAAATGCTTTTTTTGCTTTTTCCTTTTCGCCGAGTTCAAGATATGCAAGCCCTATATAGTAAATATAATCTGACGGCTGGTCATTATAGTATCTGACAGGTTCAGGTTCTGTACTGCCGACAGTTGCAAGGTCAAAATACTTATACGCGTTGTCCCTTTTACCAAGCTCTTTATAACATTTTCCAATTATATAGTAGGCTCTGTTGTCAGGTACGTTGAATAGCTTGCCCTCTCCCAAATTGTCAGGATAATGTATTGTTCTTTCAGCCAAAATAATAGCATTTGCAAAGTTATTGTCTTTAAATTCCTTTTCGGCAAGGGCAAAAAGCGATGTTTTATATTGCTGGGCAATCTTTCCTTCACCGCCCTCCCAAACGTGAAATTTATGATGTTCAAGTATATTTAAAGCTTCTTTATAAAGTCCGTTTTCGTTAAGAAGAGTGACATATGCAAGGCAAAGAGTATCTCTGTCCTCAATTAAATTTTTGTGCTGATTAAGAACAGCGAGTCTTTCACTGCAGCTTATATTTGCTTTTGCAAAAAGCTGATCCTGTTCAAGTAAAAAACGGCTGTTTTCAGGCTCTGCTGATTTATATGTAGGTATTAAAACTGTTTTTTCAGTAATAGTTGCTTTGTTCATATTGTACCTCGAATTAAGAAATATTGACATTAATTAATTTTTATTATATATCACAAAAAAATCAAATTACTTTTGATAAATTGCTTAAAAATTTAGAAATCTTGCTGTTGAATTAAAGCAGAGTTAAGTCAATAAAAATCAATCAATGCAAAAAAACTTTATCACTTGTATATACCAAACAGTTACATTTTTTCTTTTTGAAGAAAAACTTCTTGTGCTTTTACTAATTTGAGTTTGCCTGAATTGAGCGGTATGGGAATTTCATTATAGACGTTTGAAATTCCAAGCTTGGTTTTAGGTACTGTCTTAATTGTTAAAACAGGATTTTTGTGTATGTATTCTTCATAATCCCTAAGGTACATAACAAATTTTCCGTCTATATTAAAGTAATCGTTTATCAGTTTATCAAAACTGAATATTTGTAAGTTTAATCCTTCAAACTCAAACTCAAGTCTAACATCAAATTTGTTTTTCAATATAGTGCCGGGAATGTATAGTTCATAATATGACCTTTTTCCTATGGAATACAGAAAATGGTTAAAAGGTAATTTTTTTGCACTGCAGGGTGTAAGACTTATTTTATCGGTTAAGATATTTTCTTGAATTTTTGAACCTTCAAAACCTCCTGAAACAGTTTCACAATAAGCGTTTTCACCATCATAATAAACGGTTCCGTCAGCGAATACAGCCTTTTTGTTTATAATGTGCAGGCGCTTTGCATCCCTTTGTGTTAATACAATTATCTTAACCTGATTTCCGTTACAGTTTATTATATTTGCGTTTGTCCCTATTTTAAGCTCGTGTTCATCATCGTTAATTTTATATTTAGGCTGAATTGAACCGCACTTAACAAAATATACGACGTCATTTAATTTGGCAACGGGCTGAGCCGTAATATAGTCAAAATTAATTCCGTTTAACGTTATGTTGAACGGATAAAAAAACATACTGTCTGCATCTATGACAATTTTTGGCAGTACTATTTTTTTGTTTTGGAGGTTAACGGTAACAACAACGTCTTTAAAGTC